>NZ_JBQCVH010000004.1:0-263536 GCF_051958545.1 Neisseria sp. P0009.S010 | reverse complement strand
TTGTCGCCTTTTTCGCCTTTAGCGCCGGCTTCACCTTGGTCACCTTTGTCGCCTTTTTCGCCTTTAGCGCCGGCTTCACCTTGGTCACCTTTGTCGCCTTTTTCGCCTTTAGCGCCGGCTTCGCCTTGGTCACCTTTGTCGCCTTTTTCGCCTTTAGCACCGGCTTCACCTTGGTCACCTTTGTCGCCTTTAGCGCCTTTAGCGCCGGCTTCACCGTCTTTACCGTTCTTACCATCTTTTACGATAGTAGTAGTGATTGAACCATCATCTAAATTAGTAATAGTAATAGTGTGAGTACCGTTTTCGTTATTATCTTCAACTCCAACAGCTAAGCCGAGAGCGCTATCACCTTTTTCGCCGGTATCGCCTTTAGGGCCAGCAGGACCAGCATCACCTTTTTCGCCTTTAGGGCCAGCAGGACCAGCATCACCTTTTTCGCCTTTAGCACCACCACCTACTACGCTCAGGGTGTATTCGTTAGTGCCGTTTGAAGTCATTTTCAGACCTTCACCAGCGATCAGTTTCAGGGTGTTATTGGCATTTGATTTAGGATCGTATCTGTATGTACCTGCAGCTGGTGAGCTACCGCTACCATCGTGGCCTTGGAATACAAATGGATTCAGAT
Organism: Neisseria sp. P0009.S010; assembly: GCF_051958545.1. Classification (NCBI taxonomy): domain Bacteria; kingdom Pseudomonadati; phylum Pseudomonadota; class Betaproteobacteria; order Neisseriales; family Neisseriaceae; genus Neisseria; species Neisseria sp. P0009.S010. The sequence continues at coordinate 262,911 of NZ_JBQCVH010000004.1, read as the reverse complement.
TTTCGATGCGGCTTGCTACGGCGAACAATTGAGAGCCGTTGATTGCATCGGTAGAAGTTTGAGAAATACGGCCTGCGGCAACGTTTTGGATTTGACGTTCTTTACCTGCAGAACCTACAGACAATACTGCGCCGTCATTTAAACCGCTGGTTGCGCCTGCAAAACCACCGTAAGTGTAGCCGCGAACAGTACCGCTGCTAGTAGGTACGAAGTTGCTGGTTGTAGAACCGTTACCCAGGGCTACGCTGTTTTCGATAGTAGATTTAGCTTCAGTACCCAAAGCCAGAGTGTTTCTAGCTGTTGCTTGAGCATCGTTACCCAGAGCAGTTGCATATTCACCGCCATTGGCTTGAGCGCCACGGCCTAATGCAATCGCTTGAATAGAAGCAGCGTTACTTTGTACGCCCAAAGCTACCGAGTATTTGCCATTTGCTTTAGCAGCAGGACCGAAGGCAGAAGCAGAAATGCCGTCAGCTACGGAACCACGACCGATTGCTACGTCAGAACCTTTTTTAGCTTGAGCGTCGCCACCCAATGCTACTGCGCCGTTTGCCAAGGCTTGAGCGCGCTCACCGATAGCAGTTGCTACGATACCGTTTGCTTGAGCTGCTGTACCGATTGCGATTGCTGCACCGGCATTGTTTACTACGCCGTCACCATCAGAACCAGCAGAAGCACCATCGGTTTTAGCGTTATAACCTATTGCAATGTCAGAAGCTTGGCTAGCAACTGCGGCACTACCATGAGCAATAGAGTTACTACCCAAAGCTTGAGTTGTAAAACCTGTTGCAACAGAATAAGCACCACTTGCTTTCGCTGCAGTACCTGTTGCAATTGAGCGTCCACCAGTAGCAGAAGCACGCAAACCTACAGCAATGTCATTTACCTGACTTGCACTGGCTTTGTTACCAACAGCAACAGCGTTATCACCAGCTGCAGTAGAGTCATAACCAGCAGCAACTGCAGAAGAACCAGAAGCATTAGATGATTTACCTACGGCAACAGTAGCCTGACCAGATGCTTTTGATCCAGAACCAAAAGCAAGAGACTCACCACCACTAGCGCTTGCTTGCTTACCAATAGCTACGTCCATATCTTTGCCTGATGTTGCTTTTGTACCGATCGCAACAGAGTCAATAGACTGATTAGTTGCACCAAAACCAACTGCAACACCATTTTCTTGAATTGCTTTTGCATCTTTACCAATAGCTACTGATTTATCACCAGTACCAGTCGCACTAGAACCAATCGCAATTGCGTCATGAGAGACTACATTATTACCGTTGTTTCTGTAAGTATTTGCGCCAGTACCGATATTGATATTGCCAATACCTTGATTGGTACCAATGACATTCCCGGTATTATCTGATTTAATGGTAATCGTACTAGCAGATGTTTCCACACCTGCTTGAGCAGCACTAGAAGCCATCAAAGCACCTGCCGCTGCAACTGCAGCAGCTACGGCTTTACGCTTGTCAGAAGCGGATTTTTTGCCGTGTGCATGGCTGATCTCGGAAACCGCGGTCCATGTCTGGGTCGCGTGGTTCCAAATGACTTTAAAGACTTTATTCATATCGATTTTCCTGTAAGGGGTTTGATTTCTTTTGGGACGTGTTGCTCGGCTATAAACCACCTGTCCACACATTTGTCGCATTTCAGAGTTTCCCCTTTATGCGGTTTCATGCCGTAATCTCGTGTATGCAATTCCCGTGCCAAAAGTCTCTACTCGGCCGAATAGCAGCTAAAAGCCTGTTTTATGGGATTTTATGCTGATACATTTACAGAAGCTTGTGAAGTTTGGGAAACGATGTGCCGTTTTTTGTCAGCTTGTTTCTTAACAAGTCACTTTTTGTCAACTTCCTTCAATGCATTCGGAATCCTTGTCCAAATTTTATATGCGTTTGGTTTCGCAAATCAACTCTTCCGATAAAGTGTTATTTTTTCTCTCTCAACGGTAATCCCCGTTAGATTTACTTGTTGCTTTATTTAAACGCTTTTTCTAGCTATTTGATTTTACGTTTTTATTCTCAAACAATAATGATTATTAAATAATATATGATTTAGATAGTTTCTATTGTAATAGATTTGAATATTGGATTTATTTAGATAATTAATGAAATTTGTATTGAAAATTGGTTTGAAACGTGTAATAGCTTTGCATAGGCTGTTTTCAGACGGCCTTGACCTTTCCTAACATATAAATAGTGCGCAAATGACATGAATTTATACGCTATTAAGCCGATAGATAACATTAAAAAGGCAAGTGTAAAACTTACCTTTACGTTTGGGATTTGTTTGTTTTCTATTGTAGAAAACTGTGTTGTTTTTTCAGACGGCCTTACCAACGGAACGTTTGGGTCACGCCTGCGGAAGCGCCGTTGTTGCCGGCATAGCCGTAGCCACCGGTATGACTGGAGGCGCAGGCGGTGAGTGCGGCGAGGGTAAGGATGAGGAAGATGTGTTTCATGTTTCTTGCTCTGAGGGGATTGGCTTTAGACTTGGGCGGCGTTGTGTTGCCGTATGAATCGGGCTGGCTGGGGCTTGGTTGCTTTGTCCTGATTTACAGTTAGGCCGCTAAATTGTTTGATGATTGAAAAAGGCCGTCTGAAAACGGGTTTCATGATATTGAAACTTTGTTTTCAGACGGCCTTTATTTTATATCAGCTTATTAGTGGCGGAAATGACGGATGCCGGTGACGACCATGGCGATGCCGTGTTCGTCCGCCGCGTCAAAGACTTCTTGGTCGCGCATGGAGCCTGCCGGATGGATGATGGCTTTGATGCCCTGCTCGGCAATGACATCTACGCCGTCACGGAATGGGAAGAAGGCATCGGAAGCGGCACATGCGCCGTTGAGGTCGAGATTGGCATCTTGCGCTTTGCGGGCGGCGATGCGGGTGCTGTCCACGCGGCTCATTTGGCCTGCGCCGATGCCGTAGGTTTGACCGCCTTTGCCGAAGACGATGGCGTTGGATTTGACGTATTTTGCGACGTTCCATACAAACATCAGGTCGTTCCATTCTTGCTCGGTCGGTTGGCGTTTGGAGACGACTTTCAAATCGGCGCGGCTGAGGCGGTGGATGTCGGGGGTTTGTACCAACAGTCCGCCGCCGACGCGTTTGAGTTCAAAGTGGTTGGCACCTGCTTCAAGCGGCACTTCCAATACGCGCACGTTTTTCTTGGCGGCGGCGATTTCGAGGGCTTCGGCGGTGAACTTCGGCGCCATGAGGACTTCCATAAATTGGTTGTCGGTAATTTGTTTGACGGTTTCGCCGTCAACTTCGCGGTTGAAGGCAATGATGCCGCCGAATGCGCTGGTGGTGTCGGTGGCGTAAGCGAGTTTGTATGCATCCAAGGTATTGGAGGCGATGGCTACGCCGCACGGATTGGCGTGTTTCACGATCACGCAGGCCGGCGCGTCAAAGGATTTGACGGCTTCCCATGCGGCATCGGCATCGGCGATGTTGTTGTAGGACAATTCTTTGCCTTGCAGCTGTTTGTAGGCGGAAAGGCTGCCTGCGGCTGGGTAAATATCGCGGTAGAACGCAGCGCGTTGGTGCGGATTTTCGCCGTAGCGCATGTCTTGCACTTTAATCCAGCTTTGGTTGAACTGGCTTGGAAATTCACCGATTTGGGGCTGGCCGCTCAAGACGTCGTCTGAAAGCGAGGTCAGGTAGTTGGAAATCATGCCGTCGTATTGGGCGGTATGGCTGAATGCTTTGCGTGAGAGGTTGAAACGGGTTTTGTCGCTCAATGCGCCGTTGTTGGCTTCGAGTTCGGCAGCGATGGCCGGGAAATCGGCTGTGTCGGTAACGATGGCGACGTGTTTCCAGTTTTTCGCGGCAGAGCGCACCATGGTCGGGCCGCCGATGTCGATGTTTTCAATCGCGTCTTCCAATGTGCAGTTTGGTTTGGCGATGGTGGCAGCGAAGGGGTAGAGGTTGACGCACACGAGGTCGATGTTGCCGATGTCGTGTTCTTCCATCTTGGCGACGTGTTCGTCCAAATCGCGACGGCCGAGGATGCCGCCGTGGATTTTCGGATGCAGGGTTTTCACGCGGCCGTCGAGCATTTCGGGAAAACCGGTATAGTCGGCAACTTCGATAACGGGAACGCCTGCATCAGCCAAAAGTTTTGCTGTACCGCCGGTAGAGAGGATTTCGACACCGAGCTTGGTCAGGGTTTGGGCAAATTCGACTGCGCCTGTCTTGTCGGATAGGCTGATCAGGGCGCGTTTGATGGAAGACATTTGGATTTCCTTTGTTGAAGGTTTAATCAGTATGGGATGAAATTTCAGGGCGGTATTATCCCCCAGTTTCGCATTTTTGGCAGTAGGTTTTTACAAATATTGTTAACAATTTTATTGTAAAAGGCCGTCTGAAACTTGGTTTCAGACGGCCTTTTGCTTTTGCCTATTTAAATCCCATTTTTTTCGCCGCCATGCCTGTGCATCATGGCATGAGTAAGGCAACGGGGGCGTAGGTTAGCTGGCATTTGTGCGCGGCAAACGGTCGATTGTAATACTTGGCAATGACGGCCTGTACAGTGGCTTTGTCGTTATCGGGGGCAGCCGATGCCAAGATAGGGCAGGCAAGTACAAGTAGGGAAATAATGCGTTTCATGGAAATTTTCCCAAAATGTTTTATTAAAAATGATACTGCTGACTTGAGGCCGTCTGAAACCGTTTTCAGACGGCCTTTTTATGTTTGTTGCTCACACGTGTCAGCATACCGGCGACAAAAGTGGACGCAATAACGACGGTAATGCCCATCGCAGACAGGGTACTTAAATGTTCGCCCAAAATTAACACCGCCATGATAACGCCGATGACAGGCTCAAGCGAAATCAGCAGGCCGGAGACGTTGGCAGGGACTGTGTTCATGCCTTTGTTCCACAACAGATAGGCGAGCCAGCTACAGCCAATCCCCATATACAAAACCGACAGCGTACCGCCCCATGACCAATTGATTTGATAGCTGTCTGCCAACACCAGCGAAAACGGCAGGCACAACACCGCCGCCACCGCCATGGAAGCCGCGGTAAATGCAGGCGCACCAATACGGACAATCATCTGCTGGCTCGGACGTATCACGCCTGCAAAACCGAATCCTGCAAGTAAAATCAGCAAACAGCCGAACCAGTCAATCGTACCGCCTTCTTCTGCACCGCCCATGACCATCATGCCCACGCCGGCAAACGCCACTGCGCAGCAAATCCAGTGGTAAAGTTTGGCTTTGTCGTTGAAGAAGAAATGACCGACAAAGACCACCAGCAAAGGCTCCAACCCCACCATGGTAACTGCGCTGGCGGCGGATGTATATTTCAAACCGATAAACTGGAGCATCAAAACGACAACGTAGTTGACAAAGGAAATCCACAACAACGGCTTCCACTCGCTCCGCGGAATCCTGCCTAAATGACGACGGCACGACGGCAGCACCATCAATGCGGCAATCAACAACCGCGCCTCAACCATCAGCGCCGGGTCGAGCATCTCGTAGGAATATTTGGCAGCGATAAACGAGCTGCCCCAGATTAACAGTGCGAGTATTTGGTAAAGCATGGTTCAACTCATGGTAAAAAAATTAATCGTTTCTTCTCTGGTCTTCAGACGGCCTGAAGCCTTTTCAAGCTGTTTTTATTTTGATTGTGTCAGCGAATCCAAAAATATCTAAGCAATGGATAAATGACATGGCCGGTTCTTTCATTATAGGCAGGCAGAAATATCCGCCCTATCTCCCTATTACAACAAACCATGCTGCTGCAGCTTTTTACGCAGGGTATTGCGGTTCAACCCCAAAATGGCCGCCGCTTTAGATTGGTTGCCGCCGCATTGTTCCATCACGCAAATCAGCATCGGCTTTTCAACTTGGTGCAACACCATATCGTACACGCCGCAAGGTTCTGTACCATCCAAGTCTTTGAAGTATTGTCGTAAGTTTTGTTCAATACATTGCGCAATGTCAGTCGTCGTTTGATTCATCGTGATGTCTTTCTTTGAGTTTGTTTTTAAATAGATTTATTTTTTAGATGATAAGGCCGTCTGAAACCCTTTAGTCTTCCCGATAGTGGCATACCCAGCGGTCGGTTTTTTCTGAAAGTATCTCAAGATAGGCAGCAAGGGTATCGTATTGTGCTGCGGCGCTGTCCAAGCGGTTGATTTCTCGGCGTGTTTGTTCGCCGTCGGGCATTTCGTCGATATACCAGCCTATGTGTTTGCGGGCGATGCGTACGCCGGCCACTTCGCCATAAAATTCATGCATGGCGCAGATGTGATTCAAAATGGTGGTATTGCATTCTGCCAAGCTCAAGGCTGGCGGCAAAACGCCGTGTTCGGCGTAATGTTTTAAATCACGGAAAAGCCACGGCCTGCCTTGTGCGCCGCGCCCTATCATGATGCCGTCGGCGACGGTTTGTTTGAGGACGGCGGCGGCTTTTTGCGGCGAAGTAATATCGCCGTTGACCCAAATGGGGATGTTCAGACGGCCTTTGGTTTCGGCAATCAGTTCGTAACGTGCTTCGCCTTTGTACATCTGCGTACGGGTGCGGCCATGAATGGCAAGGGCTGTGATGCCTGTTTCTTCGGCGATTTTGGCAATGGTCGGCAAATTTTGATGTTCATTGTGCCAGCCCAAACGGGTTTTGAGGGTAACGGGTACGTCCACCGCGTTGACAACGGCTGCCAAGATTTCGGCAACCAAAGGCTCGTTTTGCATCAATGCGCTGCCTGCCTGCACATTGCAGACTTTTTTGGCCGGACAGCCCATATTGATGTCAATCACCTGCGCGCCTAAGCCGACGTTATACCGCGCGGCTTCCGCCATCTGCTGCGGATCGCTGCCGGCAATCTGCACGGCCACCACTCCGCCCTCGCCTTCAAAATCGCTGCGACGCAAGGTTTTTTTGGTATGGCGCAAGCTCGGATCGCTGGTCAGCATTTCGCATACCGCCCATCCTGCGCCAAACTCGCGGCAAATTCGGCGGAACGGTTTGTCCGTAATACCTGCCATAGGGGCAAGTGCGATGGGGTTGTCAATGAAATAGCCGCCGATGTGCATGATGTGTGCGCCGAATTGAAAGGGCTGAAATTGTACAATTTTTAAGCAACTTTTCCAATCGTATTTACATGTTGCACAATGAAAAAGGCCGTCTGAAACTGAGTTTCAGACGGCCTTTTCAGCCAAAACATTTAAATAAACAGCATGACAACCATCTGCACTGCTGTCTGAATCATGGCAATAATCGGCCAAATCAGTTTGGCCAGCAGGCCGGTAAACAACAGGATCAGGATAATCCATGTACCGTATGGCTCGATTTTACGGAACTGCATGGACTGCTTGGCGTTAAGGAAGGTATCGAGAAAAATACCGCCGTCCCAAGGCAAAATCGGAATCAGGCTAAATGCGACCCAAATCGAGTTTACCATCACGCCGTAACCGGCCATCTGCGCCAAGGGCGCTTGATAAGACTCAGGCACATACGCAGCAAGTACGACGACAAAGCCCCAAAAGAACGCCAAAATCAAATTGGCAATCGGGCCTGAAATCGACACCCAACGCCACGCACGGCGTGGATCACGGAAATTGCGCGAATCAATGGGCATAGGACGCGCCCAGCCGAACAGGAAACTGCCTATCATCAGACACACCAACGGCACGACAATCGTACCGACAGGGTCGATGTGCGGCAGCGGATTAAGCGTCAAACGCCCAAGCTGCTCGCCGGTATGGTCGCCCCAATAACGCGCCGTATAACCGCGTGCCACTTCGCGCACGGTAATGGCCAACAACACAGGCAATACTGCCAGCAGAAATACGCCTAAATCAAAATTTGCAAACATGTTTTTCCTTATCAAACACGCCGTCTGAAAACAGAAATATCCTTAAATATCCTTTCAGACGGCCTGAGGCTTTAATCTTCCTGTTTTTTGTCCGAACCGAAAAACTCTTTCAGCTCTCGCCAAGTAATGCCTTTACCTTGCGGATTCAATTTGAAGACTGGTTTGCCGTAATTGCTGTACACGTTGTCGCCGATAATATTGATGGCCTTATGTGTGCCGTTGATTTGCATATACATGCGGGAAGCCAAAATACGGCCTTTGCGGTCAAGATAATAGTCGACAACAGGATTGTTACCGGATATACGCTGGAAGCTAAGTGGCTGGTTATCACTTATGCTGACAAACATACTGAAAAATTCCCGCGCATTTTTATAATCTTCTTCTGTTGACCCTGGTTGGGGCGTTTTCTGTAATTTCGACAATTCTTCATCAAAAGCCTTAGCCACTGCCTTCATTACGACTGAATCATACTCTGGTTTCATGACATGACGTACACGATAGCGTGCATGGTTTGCCTTACCAAAGGCATCCATTTCTTTAAATACATATGCATCGGCAGGCATAGCCTTATTAGCACTCAAAAAAGCACGCACCCCTGCCTCTGCAATATGATCAAAAGGCACGCCTTTCGAATCACCGATTTCTTTCAAACTCAATTTTAAAGGTTCTTTGATTAAACGTTTGCCGATTTTCTCATCGGTGTACGCATTAACAATGGCAGACACGCTGGCAGGCGGATCAACATAGACTTCCCATTTTGCCGCATCCAGTTTCATAGGAAGTTTGATACTAAGTTTTTCATTGTGGTTGTTGATGGCCAATTCAGGAATCATCTCAAACTGACGCGTTGATAGGTCAACAGCTACCTCATAATTCAGATGAACCCCTTCCATGTAACTGGATATGGCAGGATATTTATCCAGATAATCAACGGCAACTTGTGCGATATTGCCGTCCGGCAAGGCATCAAGCATTGCATTGCGGAACTCAGCCTCTTCTCGTTCAGAAAACTCCTGCTTCAAAGCAGCGTCGTCTTCTTGAGCAACCTCCATAGAGGCTGCCGCCTCCCCCTCTTTGGCTTTGGCATCCTCTGCTTTCGCTTCGGTTTTCTTTTCCACCTTTTCATCTGCCAATACAGCTTCAGCCAATGGGCTGATATATACTTGAGAGCTGCCTGTGATGTTAAAGCTGTGGTCTTCTTTTAAAATACGGTCATTGGAAATCGACATGACCTCGTGCGCGGTTTTGTGATCCAAATTACTGCACGCGCTCAAACCAAATGCCGCAGCAATGGCCAAACCAATTATCTTCTTCATTCTGTCCAACCTTTTTGACGAAATGATTTTATTAGCACAATTTAACACAAGGAACCGATTCCATAAAGGCTTTCAAACAGCATGATTCATTGCTTCTCACTATCATACCTAATTCGATCGCCCTATCTATTTCAAGCCTAAAGGCCGTCTGAAACTTCAAATCCAGTTTCAGACGGCCTTTGATTTCCTATTTAAAATGCCTCAGCTGTTTTACAGGCTGTAATACATTTCAAATTCCAGCGGATGCGGCGCCATGCGGATGCGGCGGACATCTTCCTCTTTAAAGGCGATGTAGCTGTCGATCCAGTCTTTGCTGAACACGCCGCCGCGCAGGAGGAATTCATGGTCGGCTTTGAGGGCGGCCAGTGCTTCTTCCAAAGAAGCGCAAACGGTAGGCACCAATGCATCTTCTTCCGGAGGCAGGTCGTACAGGTTTTTATCGGCTGGGTCGCCCGGATGGATTTTGTTTTGAATACCGTCCAAACCGGCCATCAACAAAGCGGCAAATGCCAAGTATGGGTTGGCGGTCGGATCAGGGAAACGCGCTTCGATACGGCGTGCTTTGCTGCTGTTCACAGACGGAATGCGGATGGAAGCAGAACGGTTTTTAGCAGAATATGCCAATTTGGTCGGTGCTTCAAAATGCGGCACGAGGCGTTTGTAGGAGTTGGTGGACGGATTGGTAATCGCGTTCAGGGCTTTGGCGTGTTTGATAATACCGCCGATGTAATAAAGGGCGGTATCGGACAAACCGGCATAGCCGTCGCCTGAGAACAGGTTTTGACCGTCTTTCCAAATGGATTGGTGAACGTGCATACCGCTGCCGTTGTCGCCCATGATGGGTTTGGGCATAAATGTGGCGGTTTTGCCGAAGTTGTGGGCAACGTTTTGAATCACATATTTCATGTCTTGGGTTTGGTCGGCGCGTTTAACCAAAGTGGCGAAACGGGTACCGATTTCCATTTGGCTGCCGGTGCCGACTTCGGCGTGATGCACTTCCACTTCGATGCCGAGTTCTTCTAAAACATTGACCATGGCAGAACGCAGGTCTTGGCCGCAGTCAATCGGTGCAACAGGTGCGTAACCGCCTTTGACGGTCGGACGGTGGCCGGTGTTTTGACCGTCCATGTGCAGGCCGCTTGACCATGCGCCGCTTTCGGAAGTGATTTCGTAACGGGTTTTGTGCATATCGGTTTCAAATTCTACGCCGTCAAAAACGAAGAATTCAGGCTCAGGGCCGAAATAGGCAGTGTCGCCGATACCGGAAGATTTCAAATAGGCTTCGGCGCGGCGTGCGATAGAGCGAGGGTCGCGGTCGTAGCCTTGACCGTCGGCCGGGTCGATAACGTCGCAGGTAAAGACAACGGTGGTATCGTCGTAGAAAGGATCGACGAAGGCCGTAGACGCATCGGGACGCAACTGCATATCGGAAGCCTGAATACCTTTCCAACCGCCAATGGACGAACCGTCAAACGCTTGACCGTTTTCAAACCATTCTTCGGGATCGTCGAGGACGATGCGTGCGGGGATGGTAAAGTGGTGCTGCTTGCCTTTGGTATCGGTAAAGCGCAAATCTACGAAGCGGGCTTCGCTTTCTTCAATCAGTTTTACAGCGTCTTTGATGGACATCTTCAGCTCCTGAGGGAATGGGTTTAAGTTGTTATTCTACCACGGTAAGGCCGTCTGAAATACATCAGGGCACCCGTTTTTACGCAATGAAATATAGTTTCAGACGGCAAGATTGTCAACAATATGCTTCGGTTTGTCTGTTCAAAAGCGGAATGCCCGCCCTTTTGTCCGAATGCCGACAAAACAGATGCCGTCTGAAAGCAGTTCAGACGGCATCTGTTGTTTGGTTTAAAAACGATCAGCGAGGATAGCGGTTGCAGACAAATTTGTACACACTCTCTCCACCCGTACCGGGAATAACATAACTCCATTCGGCATAGGATGGTGTATAAGAACCGATAGGGTTTCCCGATTCGGAATACCACGTTACTGTCAAAGCCCTAAAACGTTTACCACTGCAATCCATTTCTTCCAACGCTTTAGCTGTATTATAAAATTTTCCATTGCTAATCATCTTTTTCGGCTCGGCGTACCTTGTTTCAAACCATGCACTATTGTCCGTACGGCTGTCTGCATCACCAAATATGGTAGTATTGTTACTGTTAATACCTAGCAACACCCAATCTTCCGCCACCGCCGGTGTTGCCAACCCTAATGCAAATACTGCCAAGCACAACATCTTTTTCATGTCTGCCCCTTTCGTTCTTATCAACAAAATAAAGTTAAATTGTAAAAAAATGACTTTTTTTTTTTCAAGAAACAAATATTCCATCATGCTACCTGACAACCGTTTCAGACGGCATCGTTTCCATCTGTACGCCGCCGTTATAAAATAGCCGTCCCGTCTTTTGGAACACGACCATGACTACCCTCCCCCGTTACGCCGTTTTCGGCAATCCCGTTGCACACAGTAAATCGCCGCAAATCCATCAGCAGTTTGCGCTACAGGAAGGTGCGGCCATCGAATATGGACGCATTTGTGTCGAAATCGGCGGTTTTGCCGAGGCTGTTGCGGCGTTTCTCGCCGAGGGCGGGCAAGGTGCGAATGTAACCGTTCCGTTCAAGCAGGAAGCTTTTGCGCTGGCGGACGAACATTCCGACCGCGCCTTGGCTGCCGGCGCGGTCAATACGCTGGTGTGGTTGGAAGACGGCAGAATACGCGGCGACAATACCGACGGTATCGGTTTGGCCAACGACATCACGCAGGTTAAAAACATTGCCATTGAAGGCAAAACCATTTTGCTTTTGGGTGCAGGCGGCGCGGTGCGCGGCGTGATTCCGGTTTTGAAAGAACACCGCCCTGCCCGTATCGTCATTGCCAACCGTACCCATGCCAAAGCCGAGGAATTGGCGCGGCTTTTCGGCATTGAAGCCGTCCCGATGGCGGATTTGAACGGCGGTTTTGATATCATCATCAACGGCACGTCCGGCGGCTTGAGCGGTCAGCTTCCTGCCGTCAGCCCTGAAATTTTCCGCAACTGCCGCCTTGCCTACGATATGGTTTACGGCGACGCGGCGCAGACATTTTTGAACTTTGCCCAAAGCAACGACGCGGCCGAAGTTTCAGACGGCCTGGGCATGCTGGTCGGTCAGGCTGCCGCCTCCTACCATATTTGGCGCGGATTTACACCCGATATCCGCCCTGTTATCGAATACATGAAAGCCCTGTAACCATGTTCCGCATCATTAAATGGCTGATTGCCCTGCCCATCGGCATCTTCATTTTCTTCAACGCTTATGTGTACGGCAACATCATTACCTACCGCGCCGTCGCACCTAGCAAAACCGCCTTCATGTCCATGCGCATGAGCCAGTTTGCAAAAGAAGGCCGCGATGTCGAGCTGGACTACCGCTGGGTGCCTTACGACCAAATCTCCGTCAACCTCAAAAAAGCCCTGATTGCTTCCGAAGATGCCAACTTTGCCGAACACAGCGGCTTTGACTGGAACGGCATCAAATACGCTATGAAACGCAATAAGCAAAGCGGCGAAGTCAAAGCCGGCGGTTCGACCATCAGCCAGCAACTGGCGAAAAACCTGTTTCTCAACGAAAGCCGCAGCTACATCCGCAAAGGTGAAGAAGCGGCGATTACCGCGATGATGGAAGCCGTTACCGACAAAGACCGCATTTTTGAGCTGTATCTGAACTCAATCGAATGGCACTACGGCGTATTCGGCGCGGAAGCGGCGTCCCAGTATTTCTACAAGAAACCTGCCTCCGCCCTCACACGCCAACAAGCCGCCAAGCTCACAGCACGCGTTCCGGCTCCTCTGTTTTACGCAGACCACCCTAAGAGCAAACGGATGCACAACAAAACCAATATCATCCTGCGCCGCATGGGTTCGGCAGAATTGCCCGAAAGTGATATGGATTAATTAAAAAGGCCGTCTGAATATTTCAGACGGCCTTATATATTGCACTCCGTTAAGGGAGTGTAAATTACAAAACAAACCCCTTGACAAGTTCCGATTAACCGAATTTTCAAGGGGTCTGAAATGTCAACATTTGCCTACTACACAATTACACCGCAACCTGAAAAAAATCCCGTTGCCTACATCTTCCGCCTGTTTTCCGAGACCTGCGGAACCATCGATTGCTTGGAAACCAGAGCTTTTCCTATCCGCAATCCCAACAATCCCCAAATCACTTATGGCGAAGCCGATTTATACGGTCAATTAAGCGTATCCGCACTGATGGCGGAGGTGCAATCATGAATCGTTCAGCTTCAGCAAGCGCGGAACGCGCTCTTCCTTGTCTAAATAGTAACAACTGCATTGAGGCAGAAAACCTTAATAAAAACAATGCAAAGCAAATTCCGATTGGTTACGAAAAATACCTGCCGAACACAGCAAAACCCGAATTCAACGAATTTTCCACCTCACACAAGAAATCCGCCGCCGCCCTTGAGATGAATGTACGCCAGTTCATCGAAGTTTTCGGAATTGAAAAGGTTGGATTCCTTACCCTTACATTTGCCGACGACGTATAAGACGTCAAAGAGGCAAGCCGCCGCTTTCACAGCCTGCGCACAAACTTTCTTAAAAAACATTTCGAACATTATGTCTGCGTATACGAGCGCATGAAAAGCGGTCGTATTCATTTCCATCTGATTGTGAACACACGCGAAGACATTCGCCGCGGCCTGAATTTTAAGCAAATTCAAGCCCGAAACTACACATCAGCAAACAAAGCACTCCGTCAGCTTTGGCAAATTCTTCGTGAAAACATGGATAAATACGGTTTCGGCCGTTCCGAACTTTTGCCGGTAAAGACCAACAGCAAAGGCTTGGCAAGATATGTGGCCAAATACATTTCAAAACACATTAACAGCAGACTTCCTGAAGACAAAGGCTATCGCCTGATTCGTACAACCATCGACAAAAAAAGTCTGTGGAAGATTGCAAACAGCAATTTTTCGTTTGTAAGTGCTGGTTCGCGCCTATGGCGCGAGAAGCTCCAGAAATGGATTATCTGCATTGAGCCATATTTAAAACAGTATGCAAAACATGAATTTAACAGAGAACTCAAAGCCATTACAGAAGAAAACTACAACCGTATTTTATCCAGCTTAATTAGCCCGAAATGGGCGTTTTATAACCGAGAAACCATCATCAATATGCCCTAAGTTGGCAGAAAGGAAACATCATGTCTCAAGAAACCGAACGCAAACAAGGTATTTTCGTCATTGCCGCATTTGACCGGATGTTCGCACGAGAACGCAAAAACCAAGACGGCACATTCAGCAAGACCCACTATGTCGGTTTGATTATCCGTTCAGATACAGAAACCCGCCTTTGCGAAGTTCGCACAAAACATCCAGAAAAGTACGAGCATTACAAACCGCAGCAAATCGTCTCAATGCAAGTGTTTCCTCGTGCATTTAAAGACAACATCTACTATTCGGACGAAGCATAAACCAGTTTCAGGGGTTCGGCGGTGTTCCCTGAATTGACCCCGAAACACCGCCACAACCATTTTTTTAACTCCATAAAGGAAAATATCATGAGTATTAAAACCAAATTTCAAAAAGCAGCCGCTTTTGTAACCGTTGCAGCATTGCCAGTATTAGCATTCGCAGAAGATAACGGCATGGTCGAAGCCGCTAAAACAGAATTGGGCTCATTGAAATCGGGCATTATTGCCGTCGGCGCGGTTGCCGTTGCTTTGGCCGTTGCCGCCGTTTCCATTAGTGTTATCAAATCCGCAGTGAAACGCTCTGCATAAGGTGCAACATGGGTTATCAGGTCGGCAGAATCTGTCATGAAACGGCAGAGCAGGCAACAAACGAAGTGATGACTCAAGTCGTACCGACCATAGACAAAGACGGGGTGTTGCATCACCCCGTTTTTAACGGACAGACTTGGACTTATAACGAACAGACCGTAAAACTTCAATTTCCGCAGTGCGACAGCATGAAATATTACCGTCTCGGCGAACAAATCGGCACACAGATGATGTATGCCATGATTGCCGTCTTTGCCGTTGTCGTTATTGTGAAACTGGTTTTATGGCAGAGAGAAAGAAATGAAGAATGACACCCGAATCAGCATTTTTATTGGGTATGGTAAAGCCCCTAACATTAGCCGTCTTTTTGTATGTCTTGGCTCGCTCTTGGTCGTAGAGCAGGCATGGGCAGAAGTAGGATTACCGCCGCCGGGACAACATCAAAACGCAGGCTTTCCGAGTGACCAAGCCTTGCAACGTCGTGGCTACGATCCAAAAACAGGCGTTTGGAAGGTTGACGTACAAAACAACGGCAAACCGACCGTAAACAAAGACGGTGGAACATACAACGGAAGTCAAAACAAGACTGTAACCGTTACGGGAAAGTACGGCGAAACTGGCAAAATGTATACAACTGTTAATCAAAGAGTTGGTACAAGCGCAATTCAGAAAACTGCTACGGGTGTATGGTTTGGCTCATCAATTGCAAATGCTTTAAGTAAAAATGGATCATATGTAGCAACTCAGTTAAGAGCTGGAAATTATAAGTCAGCATTTGAAGGTTCGGTACTTGCTTTAGGAGATTTCGGAAATAATCTATTTGGTGGATTGCCTGAATCAATTGTGAATTTAGGGCGATCTTTAGGGTTAGTAAATAATCCATCACAGCAACAATATAGAGATGCAGCAGAAAGATTTTATGCAGCACAACGCCAAGCAGAAGCCGAAGGAAACTACCAAAAAGCAGTAGCACAAGCAGCAGCTGGAAAAGCAGCAGAAGCAGCACAAAAAGCGCAACAACAAGACCAACAAAAGAAAGAAGAACAGAAGAAAGACGAAGAAGCAAAAAAGAATCGAATGATTAAATATCAATTGATAGTAAATATAAATGGCAGTTATCAAAATTATGTTTTCTATTCTAAATTTGGAATTAATTTAAATGGTTCAAAAAGTAATTCTTTGGACGTCTTTTCTGATAATCTAGGCCGTTTTTCTTCTCATGTTGATATTGACATTCCTAATTCATCACCATCAAGGATTACTGTTAGCACTCCATCAGATAAACGTGTCTATGTTTATTACAATACATATAAAGAAGGTACAGTTCCAGAATCAGAAAAAGAGAAGATTGCACAAAATCAAAGCCAAGTAAAACCTGAAGATTTCATGCTGACACAAAAAGAAATGTTAGACATTCTCAAGCGTATGCTTGAAAACAATCAGACAAACCATGCCGAGTTGATGAACCAACTGGCAAAAATGGGCGTTATGAATCAATCTGCCGAGCCAAGCACATTTAGCCCTGATACCGCACTTAGTGCGCCATATACCCCTGAAGGTAGTAGCACCCCTCAACAAACAAGATTCAAAATGAATCAAGATGGCACTGTAGGCGTTGATTATGTTCCGCGTCCAGATTTAAAGCCAAACAGTCCAGAAGCACCGAATAAGCCCGAAAAGACAACACCGAGCAGACAGGAGAGTCCAGACACGCCAAACGCACCAAATAGCCCGAATTCGCCAAATACACCGAATCAGCCGAACAATCCGACAGGGCAGCAAAATCAAAACGAAGAGAATCAGAAACAAGATTTTTGTAAGCAGAACCCGAATACTGCTCAATGTATTTTGGGAGGAAAGTCGGAAGATATTAAACTACCTGAACAGACCATAGACCTGAATTTCAAGCCTTTGGACGTGTTCCAGTCTGACGGGAAGTGTCCCGCTCCCCGCTCCGTAGATTTCGGTGCATTGGGACAGGTAGAGTTCAGCTATGACCCGTTGTGCGACTTGGCGCGCAAGCTGCGCCCCATCTTCATCGCAATATGCGTGCTGACATGTGCCTATTTTGTCTATGAATCCGTAAAGGAATTGTGAAATGAACTGGGCATCATTGATAACAGGCGTCCTCATGTCCGTAGCAGGGCGCATACTGACCGCCGTAGGTTTGAGTTTTATTTCAGTAACAGGACTGAATGCTTTGCAGGATTATTTCATTAACGAAATAAGCCGTAGTATCGGCGGTTTCCCCGACGAAGCCTTGCAAATACTGTATATAGCGGGATTCGGTGTCATTCTGAATTGGATATTTGGTGCGTTCAGCTTCGTAATATCCCTAAAAGGCTTTAAAAAACTGTCTACCATCATTCAGTCGAAATAGGAAGAAAACATGTTATATCTGTTAACAGGCGTACCGGGTTCGGGCAAAACCCTGAAAGTCGTTTCCATGCTTGCCAAGCAAAAAGACTTTATGAATCGTCCGCTTTATGTAGACGGCATTCTTGACCTGAAAATACCACATGAAGAAATACCAGAAGGAGAAAGCATTCAGACATGGCCGAAGTGGGCACCGCCGGGCGCGATTATCGTTGTTGACGAATGCCAACGCATATTCCGCCCACGTCCTAGCGGTTCGAAAGTACCTGACTACGTCGCCGAACTTGAAACACATAGACACCGTGGTCTTGATTTCCTCTTGATAACTCAACATCCCCGTCTGATAGACGTCCATTTGCGCGGACTGATAGAACACCACACCCATTTCGGCAAGACTAATTTAGGACTGCGCCGTAAGCTCGAATGGACGACAGGCGGCGCAAAAGACCCTGAAAGCAGGGCAAACATCAGGGAAGCCCTAATCAGCGTGTATAGGCTTGATAAAAGCGTGTATGGGCTGTACAAGTCCGCTGAAGAACACACCAAAATCAGAACCAAGCGCAGCAAGGTTCTTTATCTGATACCCATCGCAATAGCCTTGCTTGGTGGAGGTTTGTATTATTTCTCATCCTTTTGGAAAAATATGGAAAAACCAATAATAGAGGGACAAACGGCACAGGCACACATTGCCGCGTCAGCGGCAAGCCCCGAAGCGCAGGCGGCAGCCGCTCCCGCGGCGGACGACGGCGCAGCGGGGCAGTACGCAGCAGCAAAGGTGCAAACGCCGTCCGAACCGCCCAAGCCTCATTTGACAGAAGAAGACTATCAGCCCCGTATCGCAGAACGCCCCGAAACCGCCCCTATATACGACGGCATGAACAAAGCCGTAAAAGTCATGCCTTGGCCGTCCGCGTGCGTAAAAAGCGATAATGGCTGTAATTGCTATACAGACCAAGGGTCTAAAATTTCAGAAATTAGCAAAAAAACCTGTTTAAGCTATATTAAAGATGGCTTGCCCTTCAACCCTTATAAAACTAAACAAAACGAAGCATTAACGGCTGATTCAAATTCATCAGTATCAGAAAAACCGCAAGTCTTGACAATGGGTGGAAAGAGTCCGCAGAATTTAATGTATGACGGATACGAAGATAAAGCCCTAAGTAATGAGGGCGGAAAAATAAATTAGGGAAACGATGAACGCATTAGAATTTGTTATTTCGTGTTTGGTTGTTTATGCAATAATTCACATCCATAGAAAGCATGGCACGGCTTATTTCAAAATGTTGATTAAGGAATTTGGCATTTTTATTTTCGGTCTTGCTATTATTTTTCTTGTATTATGCGCAGCAGGGGTCTTAATGTTCGCAGTCCAATCGCACACCTAACCACAAGTCAGGGGGAGGACGTCCAGAAAGATTTGTAAAGACAGCTTTATCGTCTTTATAAATCTTTTTGGATACCCCTTGACGCTAGCCAACCCTAAAACGCTAGGGCAAAGGGGTGGGGTGGTTTTTTTACCCCACCCCCTGCCACGTGGCGAACGTCGCCGAAGGCAAAAACATTTAAAGCCCCAAGCCCTGAACGTGAAACCAGCATTTTCAGGGCTTGGCGTTTGACGAAACACCAAGCAAAGCCCGTGACTTCGTAAGTACGGCACAGCCACAAGGCTGTAACAAAGATTGAAGCACGGGTCTTCTAATAACCTGAATTTGAACACTATCTAGGGCAAAAAGCCCGTATTCATAAGGCAAAACCCCATGTACTTAGGCATAGACGTATCGAAATTAACAATAGATTGCTGTCTGATTTCAGACGGCCTTTTTTTTGAGCGTAAGTTCAAAAACAGCCAGGCCGGATTTCAAGACCTGAAAGACTGGCTAAAAGAAAACGGCGCAACAGAAAGGCTTCATTGCTGCTGCGAAGCAACAGGGAAATACTACGAAGCAGCAGCTGAATATTTGAGCAAATACTACCGAATGAGTGTAGAGAACCCACGTAAAATAAAAGGTTTCGGGACAGCCGTTTTACAAAGAACCAAAACAGACCGTCAAGACGCAAAAACTATAGCCCAATACTGCAAAGCACTAGAACCCCGACCGTGGCAGAAACCCACCGAAGCACAAACCAAACTGCGAGAACTGACACGATACCAACACCGTCTGAAACGCCAAAAAGCAGCCGAACAAACCAAACTCCAAACCGCCCCCGCCTACCTGCTCCCACTGATACAGTCCACCATTACCCATCTTCAACAGCAAATCAAAGCCGTTCAAAACCAACTGAACCAGTTTCACAAAGACAATCCCGACTACAAAATCCAAAAAGAGCGCCTGAAAACCATCACAGGCATAGGCGAAGCAGCGGCCAATAGCCTTTTATCAGTTCTGACCCAAACGGACCGGTTCAAGACCGCAGCGCAATTTGTAGCCTACCTAGGCTTAGACCCCAAGGAAAACCAGTCAGGAACAAGCCTAAAAGGCAGACCGCGTATTTCTAAGCTGGGCAATACCCATTTGCGAACAACCTTGTTTATTCCGGCTATGCACGCATACCGAAGCAGCACCTTTGCCAAGTATGTAAGCCGACTACAAAAGAACGGCAAAAGGCCGAAAGTGATAATTGTCGCACTCATGCGGAAACTGGCGGTAATAGCGTTCACACTTTTGAAGAACGGCCAAGATTTTCAAGTGGAAAGATATAAATGAAAAATTAAACCTGGTTTTCGCCGGCGATTTTTAATTTACTAAATAAAAAAATAAAACGCAAAACCATTTAATATCAAACAAAACACCCTGAACAAATCAGGGTGCGTATTATTGCAACTTTAAGAAATGTAAAGTTTATTGACTGTGAAATACACTATCTTTGTTTTTAGGCTTTCTCTTCCGGCTCAGGTACGTCAAACACTTGGCGCAGGTAAGCGAGGAAGGTGTTGTTGGTGGTCATGGTTTTGCCCGGGGAGTCGGAGAGCTTGGCGACGGATTGGCCGTTACACTCGACGAGCTTCAAGACAATGTTCAAAGGCGTGTGTCCCAAATCGTTGGTCAGGTTGGTACCGATACCGAAACTGGTTTTGAAACGGTCTTTGAAGTATTGGTGCAACGCCCATGAACGCTCAATATCGAGGCCGTCTGAAAAGGTCAGCATTTTGGTGCGGCTGTCGATTTTGAGTTTTTTGTAATGCTCGTAGGCTTTGTCGCCCCAAACATAAGGATCGCCGCTGTCGTGGCGCAGGCCGTCGAAGAGTTTGGCAAAGTACAGGTCGAAGTCGCGCAAGAAGGCATCCATGCCGACTACGTCGGTCAGGGCGATACCGAGGTCGCCGCGGTATTCGTGCACCCAACTTTCCAGCGCGGCTTTTTGGAAATTGCGCAAACGTACGTCCAAGGCTTGGAAGGCTTGGAGGAACTCGTGCGCCATGGTGCCGATGGGTGTGATGCCGATTTTTTTGGCCAGATAAACGTTGCTGGTACCGCGCACGATATCGGGAGCAGCTTCCAGCAAGGTGCGGATAACGTGTTCCTGCCATGCGAGGGTGTAGCGGCGGCGCGTGCCGAAATCGGAAATAAGGAACGGCGGATCATTTGGATTTTGTGTAGCTGCAATTTCTTTCAGCTGTTGCGCTTTGGCCTGCAAACGGCGCTCGCCTTCTTCGATGACGGCAGGCGTTTCCAAGCTGCGGAAATAGAGTTCGTTGACGATGGCAAGAATGAAAATCTCGAAGAACATCGCCTGTATCATCGGGCCTTCGATGCGGATGTTCAGACGGCCTTGGTCATCAGGGCTGACTTGGACGAAGCGGCGTTGGAGTTGGAAAAGTTCGAGATAATCGACAAAATCGCTTTTGATAAAACGCAGGCTGCGCAGATAGGCAAGTTCGTCATGGGTAAAGCGCAGCTGGCACAGGGAGTCGAGTTCGCGTTCCAAGTCTTCTTGAATATCGGCCAGCGGATACACCATCTCTTTGTTTCGACAGCGGAATTCGTAGAGGCTGTGGGTTTGCGGGAATTGGTGCAACACGACTTGCAGCATGGTGAATTTGTACAGGTCGGTATCAAGCAGGGATTGGATAATGGGCTGATAAGCAGACATAAGTTTTCTCTGAGTAAACGTAGGCTTGATGAGGATATCGATTTTAATAGGAAAGGCCGTCTGAAAGAAATCTTATTCAGACGGCCTTTACCTTATTTAATCCAGCTGCGCTACGGAAACCGGCAAAGAGCGGATGGTAGACAACATCGTGCTGGCATCTTTTTGCTGTTTGCGGAACGCGGCCATATTGGTCGGGGTCAATTTCGGCGTCGGCAAGGCGACGGTAGTCGGGTTGACCGGCTGGCCGTTGACACGTGCTTCGTAGTGCAGGTGCGGACCGGTCGAACGGCCGCTTGTACCCACAAAACCAATCACTTCGCCGGCGCGGACTCTGCCGTCGGCAGGGCTGAATGCGCTCATGTGGCCGTACAGGGTCTCCACACCGTTGGCATGGCGAATCATCACGGTATTGCCGTAACCGCCTTTCCAACCTTTGAAAATCACTTCGCCGTCGGCAGCGGCCTTAATCGGCGTACCGGTCGGCGCGGCATAGTCGATACCGGTGTGCATACGGACGGTATGCAGAACCGGGTGGACACGGTAGCCGAACGGAGAAGAAATGCGCGTGTATGCAACAGGCTCGGTATTAAAGCCTTCTTTTTGTTGCAGGGACTTACCGTTTTGGTCGTAGTAGCTACCGCTTTCTTCGTCGCCTTTGCCTTGGCTGTAATAATAGGCTTGATAAGTTTTGCCGTCTTTAACCACTTCAGCTGCCAAAATATCGCCGACCGCCATTTGCTGGCCGCGGAAATACATGCTGTTGTACAAAAGACGCACGGTATCGCCTTCGCCCAAGTCACTCATATTGAACGAATCGGCAAAGATTTCTTTGAGCTGGATATACACTTCGGAAGGAATTTCGGCACGGAGCATATCGCCGATGGCGGATGTGCGGATTTGCACGGAGCGCAGGGTCGGCATGGTTTTCATGTCAATTTCGGCATTGGAAATGCGCCATTTGCCTTTGACTTTTTCCAAAGCCACCAAGTTGCGTTCCAATTCTTCATCGGTAAAGAATTGAACGTCGGTCACTTGGCCTGAAGAGTCGATGCGGATGTTGACGGATTGGTTGGTCCGCAGGTTTTTCATGTCGAGGTTGGCATTGTTTTTCGCCATGATTTGCTTGATGTCTTCTTGGTTGACACCCATGCGCGTCAAAACGTCTGCCAAAGAGTCGCCGGCTTGGACGGCTTCTTGCGCCCAATAGCTGGATTGATAGGTATTGGTTTCCACATAAACGGCAGGCAGCTCTTCGGAAATACGCTCGACTTTGAAATCGGTCTGTGCAGGTTGAGGGTAGGTAATGGCGTATGCGGTCATGATGCCTGAAGCCGGCAGCAGAAACGCTAAGAGGGTTGCTTTAAATCGAGTGGAATATTTGTTTTTAATCACGCGTTATCCTTAATGGGGCGGTCTGTTTTTTGAGGTTTGCAGAATGCCGGCACATCCGGTCTGCCGCGACCGCCTGCTGGTTTAAACAGTTTTGGGGATAAAGGACTTTGAGTCTTTTTTCCGATCTGAAAATCAGGTTTTCATTCGGAATAAATGAGGTCGTGTTTGAGATTGACGTTATTATCAGGGCTATTGTGTTGATTTACACCCTGTTTTTCTGAAATTTACGCCACGCATTCTAGCATGACAGCCCGTTTTTTCCAAACCGACCGTCTGAACGGCTCTTTTTCAGGGCGTGAGGGCAAGGTTCCGAAACGCATCATTTGTCGCGTAAAATAACGGTTTTCCTATCTATTTGCGCTTATGAAGCTGACCCTCGCCCTCCCCTCGCTCAACCGCTTTGCCGACGAATCCGTGCCTGCGCTTGCCTTACCTGCTTTTAACCATCTTTTGCGTTACGGCATATTACGCAAAGAAACACTCAAGCCGTCTGAATTTTACGGACGCCATTTGTGGAGCGGCAGCCTTATTGCCCAAGTGCAACGTTTACGCCACACAAACCAAAAACGCGCGGCCGCTTTTGCCTCTCCGGTTTGGCAACAAATGGGCATGCACCATGTCAACATTATCAGCGGCGAGTTTATCGGCATCCCAAAAGAGGAGGCTCAGCGGTTATGTGCGGATTTGTCGGCGTTTTATCAAGATAAAGATTGGCAATTCGAGCCGCTTTGCGAAAGTATGTGGCTGCTCAGTATGTCGAAGATTGAAGATTGGGGCGCGGAATGTGTTTTGGATGTGTGCGGGCAGCCGGAAATGGACGGTCAGGCACATGGCGAAGATGCGGTGTCTTGGTTGGCCATGCAGACGGAAATCCAAATGTTTCTCCACACGCATCCGATTAACCAAGCGCGTGAACAACAAGGCTTTCCGGAAATCAACGGTTTATGGCTGTGGAATGACGCGGACGGTACACAGTCTGCGGATATTGTCGCTTCAGACAGCGCATGGGCGCGTTTTTCAGATACGCCCAAAATCAATGCACCATACGATTTGAAGGCTTGGTTTGAGATGGTTCAAGAAACAGGCAGCACAGTTTCAGACGGCCTTATCTTTTTGGACGACTTGGTTTCCACCTTGCAGACAGGCGATGTTTGGGCATACAAAGATATTTTGGAAAGCTGGGAAACCCGTTGGTTTGCGCCTTTATGGGACGCACTCGCTTCAGGCCGTCTGAAAACCGTGTGCATTGCCACAGACGGCGAAAACGGCGGCACGCTGGAAATCGGCCGCCGTTCCAAATGGGCATTTTGGCGCAAAGCTAAACCGTTTAACGGATCGTGGTAAGCGGTTTTAAGCCTCCAACGCCTCCAATTTGGCAGAAATTTTATCCCACACATCCTGCAACGGAATCGCTCTCAACAGACGTGTCGGATCGTTAGTGTCGATACTGTCAGGATGCGGTAATTCGGCATAATCGCCGGCATAAATGACTTCGGCCTGCTCGGAATACGGACGCCATTTATCCACCCATGACGCGCCAAACAAAGCAATTTGCGGTTTATCCAAAGCAGCAGCGATGTGCATCGGTGCAGAATCGACACCGACAAACAGTTTGGCTCCCTCAATGGCCGCCGCCAATTCACGCAGGCTCAAGCATCCGGACAACACATATACTTTTCTGCCTTCCGGAATATTCAGACGGCCTATAATTTCCTGAAGCATGTATTGTTCGACAGTGTCGGGAGAAGCAGTCAACACGACATTCTGCCCGCTGTTGAGCAGAAGCTGTACGATGGCGGCATTCTTGCCGTCTTCCCAACATTTGAAATGCCAACGCGCACCCGGGTGCAACAACACATAATCTTCGCCGCTCCAACCCTGCTCACGCAATTTCTGCCGCATGCTTTCCCTTGCATCTTGCGCCACCCAAAGGCGTACTTTCGCATCGGCCACGTCTTCCGGCTGGATAAGCGGCGCAAGGATATTCAATTGGTTCTCAACGATATGATGGCTGGTATCAAGCTCATGGTTGATAAAATCATGACAGAAACGCCACCAGAATCCGTCACGCTTGATGCAGTCCAAACCCACGCTGCAACGGGCGCACAGTTTGGCGATTACCGCCGCGCGCCATTGATCGGACAGGTTGAAAGCCCAGTCATAATCACGTGCCTTCAGCTTTGAAAAAAGGTTTTTCTCACATGCCAACTGCTTGAATACGCCCAGCTTCTTCCAATTTCGATCAATGGTAAAAATCTGCGTAATCTGCGGATTATCGGCAATCAGCTGCTCCGTACCGGCGTATACCAGCATATCGATTTCGCAATCGGGGAAACGGGTTTTCAGCGCATCGACCACCGGCGTGCTCAAAAGCACATCGCCATGATGGCGCAATTTGATGATCAGAATACGTTTGGGTTGGGCTAAAGACATACAAAACTTTCAGACGGCCTGTTGATTGGCTGCTATTGTAAAGCGGAAAACAGGTTTCATAAAATACAAAACAGGCCGTCTGAAACCTATCCTGCTGATTCATCGCTATAAAATCCGCACAAGCCATGCAATTTATATTACAATCCGCACCCCGTGGTTCGAAAACCTCCCACATTAAAAAACTAAGGAAACCTCATGTCCCGCAACAACGAAGAGCTGCAAGGCATCTCCCTTTTGGGCAACCAGAAAACCCAATACCCAAGCGAATACGCGCCTGAAATTTTGGAAGCGTTCGACAACAAACATCCCGACAACGACTATTTCGTCAAATTCGTCTGCCCCGAATTCACCAGCCTCTGCCCGATGACCGGCCAGCCCGACTTTGCCACCATCTACATCCGCTACATCCCCCATATCAAAATGGTGGAAAGCAAATCACTGAAACTCTATCTCTTCAGCTTCCGCAACCACGGCGACTTCCATGAAGACTGCGTCAACATCATCATGAAAGACCTCATCGCCCTGATGGATCCGAAATACATCGAAGTATTCGGCGAATTCACACCACGCGGCGGCATCGCCATTCATCCGTTTGCCAACTACGGCAAAGCAGGCACAGAGTTTGAAGCTTTGGCACGCAAACGCCTGTTTGAGCACGATGCACAATAATCCCGTTCAGACGGCCTAACCGCCCTTTTTATTGCGAGACTTTCTCTATTGCACGGTCTCGCAGGGCTTCATGCCGTCTGAAAAACTTCCGAAAGATTTCTATGTACGAATTTACCGCCGCACAGCAGAAGAAAGCGCTCTTCTGGCTGGTGCTTTTCCATATTTTTATTATTGCCGCCAGCAACTATCTGGTACAGTTCCCCTTTCAAATTTTCGGTATCTTTACCACTTGGGGCGCATTTTCCTTCCCCTTTATCTTCCTCGCTACCGACCTGACCGTGCGCATTTTCGGCGCACCATTGGCGAGACGGATTATTTTTTGGGTGATGTTCCCCGCCCTGCTGCTCTCTTACGTCTTCTCCGTCCTCTTTCATGACGGCAACTGGACAGGCTGGGCATCTTTGGCCGAATTTAACACCTTCGTCGGCCGTATCGCATTGGCCAGCTTTTCCGCCTATGCGCTCGGGCAAATCCTCGATATTTTCGTGTTCAACAGATTACGCCGTCTGAAATCATGGTGGATTGCCCCCACAGCTTCTACCGTTGTCGGCAACGCTTTGGACACGCTGGTGTTTTTCGCCGTTGCCTTTTATGCGAGCAACGATGAATTTATGGCGGCAAACTGGCAGGGCATCGCATTTGTCGATTATCTGTTCAAACTCGCCATCTGCACACTCTTCTTCCTGCCTGCCTACGGCATCGTATTGAGCATCTTGACCAAAAAACTGACTTCCTTAAACGTCCGCCAAGAAATGCCCGAATCGGTTTTAGCCAAATAAACAATAGATAAAAAACAAGGCCGTCTGAAACTGTAATCGTTCAGACGGCCTTTTATGTTTTCAAATGATTAACCGGTCAATTGTTTGGTAATCAGTTTTTTCAGCGGCGGGAAGTTATTGCTTGCACGCAATACCAAACCGCGCAGCAGTTTCGCCGGAGCAGTTTCATTGGTAAAGAGTTTCAGCAACATATTGGTGCCGTGGTAAATCGGATGGGCGTGGAACATATGCTTGGTACTGTATTTTTCCAGCAGGCTCTTCGCACCAATATCCTGACCGCGTTGCTCGGCTTCAAGCACCAATTTAGCCAAAAGATCGGCACTTGCCAGACCCAAGTTGAAACCGTGCGCAGTAACCGGATGCATACCGACCGCGGCATCGCCGATCAGCGCGCTGCGTTTGCCATAGAAACGTTGGGCAATCATACCGACCAAAGGATAATTGTGAATAGTGCTAACCAATTCCATATCGCCCAAACGGCCTTTGAGTTGCTCTTTCACGCTGGCTGCCAATTCTTCCGGCGACATGTTTTTAATCGTTTCGGCTTTATCGCTGTCTACCGTAATCACTGTATTGGTCAAGTGTTCTTCCAAAGGCAGCAACGCAATGGTGCGGCCGTAATGGAAGCATTCATATGCGGTATGCAGGTTGGACAAAGTATGCTTCATGCGGCACACAAACATGGTACGGCTGTAATCGTGCATATCGGAAGAAATGCCCAATTGACGGCGTGTTTGCGAGAAACGGCTATCGGCGGCCAACAACAGACGGCCGGTCAATACTTCGCCGCTTTCCAAAATAACTTGCGCCTCATCGTCAGAAGTTTTGACTTCTTTAACATTGGTGCCGGCCAGGATTTTCACGTTGTCCAATTTGGACACGACTTCATAAGCGGCTTTGCGGATATTGTGGTTGGAGATCAAATAGCCCAAGCAGTCCGCAGGCTCGCCACGCGCCTGAGTCGGTTGCGGGAAGTGGAGTTGGTAATCGGAATGACCGTTCAACACTTTGGCATCGCGCAAAGGATAAATTTCGTCTTTTGGAATCAAATCCCACATACCCAATCGCTGCATGATTTCACGCGACAGATGCGTCAGTGCGATTTCACGGCCGTCATACGGCGGATTTTGCAACACTTCTAAAGGACTTCTTTCAATCAGGGTTATGTTCAAACCGCTTCCGGCCAACTCTGCGGCAAAACTTAATCCGGCAGGGCCTGCGCCGACGACGAGAATATCACTGTGTAAGCTCATGGGAGGAATTCCTTGTATTCAACTGATACGGATTTTTTCAGACGGCCTTAAGTTTACTGTGTTTAGCTACATGAGGGTAAATCAAAGGCATTTGATAGATTATATAGAAAGAGTCAATAGAATAAAACAAAGGCCATCGATTATAAGCACGTTTTTACTTTGGCCTTAATATAAATCAACCTTCACGACATACAGATTTTATCAAACAGACAAAACAGTCTGACAAACAAAAACCGCATTCCGAAAAGGAATGCGGCTTTCAATCGTAAAACGATTATTCTTCAGAACCGGTGTAAGGACGGATGCTGACGGTTTTACGGTTCAGCGCGCCTTTGGTTTTGAATTCAACGTAACCGTCGACTTTAGCAAACAAAGTGTGGTCTTTGCCCATGCCTACGTTGTCACCTGCGTGGAATTTAGTACCACGTTGACGAACGATGATAGAGCCTGCCGGAATCAGCTCGTTGCCGTAGGCTTTAACGCCCAAACGTTTGGCTTCTGAATCGCGACCGTTGCGGGTGCTACCGCCTGCTTTTTTACTTGCCATTTGTAATACTCCTGAACTTACTTGAAATTAGGCGATTGCCACGATTTCGATTTGGGTGAAATTTTGGCGATGGCCTTGGCGTTTTTGGTAGTGTTTGCGACGACGCATTTTGAAAATACGTACTTTCTCGCCACGACCATGAGCAACGACTTTAGCTGTTACTTTTGCGCCTTCGATAAAAGGTGCGCCTACTTTTACAGATTCGCCGTCAGCAATCATCAAAACTTCAGTCAGTTCGATTTGGCTGTCGAGTTCGGCTGGTATCTGTTCTACTTTCAATTTTTCGCCAACGGAAACTTTGTATTGTTTACCGCCGGTTTTTACGACCGCGTACATACTCAACTCCATGAGAATTAGGTTAACATTCCGCACACCATGTGCGAAACGAGCTATTCTATTTCTATTTGCCTGTTTTGTCAAAATTTATTTTATTTACAAGTGAAAAGGCCGTCTGAAAGATATGTTGCATGCTTTTTAACTGATATAATCACGCGCTGGATTGCTGATATCTTTATGTAACGTTATTACCCCGACCGAATGTACGGGTTTAAACAGATTCATTGGAGCCCCGCTCCGTTTTGTCAACAGAGAATGTTTTATGTTCGAAAACCTGCCTTACTTCCAACGCCACCTGCCCGATGACCTTGCCAAAGTTAATGCGGTCATCAACCAAGCTGTTCAATCTGATGTTGCGCTGATTTCGCAAATCGGCACATACATCATCAGCGCGGGCGGTAAGCGCCTGCGTCCGATTATTACCATTTTGGCAGGCAAAGCAGTCGGGCATGACGATGAAAAACTGTACTCGCTGGCAGCAATGGTGGAATTCATCCACACCTCCACCCTCCTACACGACGATGTCGTCGATGAAAGCGATTTACGCCGCGGTCGTAAAACGGCAAACAACCTCTTCGGCAACGCGGCGGCTGTTTTGGTCGGCGACTTCCTCTATACACGCGCCTTCCAACTGATGGTTGGTTCGGGCAGTATGCGTATTTTGGAAGTGATGGCAGACGCGACCAACATCATCGCCGAAGGCGAAGTCATGCAGCTGATGAACATCGGCAATACGGATATTACCGAAGAGCAATACGTCCAAGTTATCCAATACAAAACAGCAAAATTGTTTGAAGCGGCAGCGCAAGTCGGCGCAATTTTGGGCAAGGCTTCCCCTGAACACGAGCAAGCCTTGAAAGACTACGGCATGTACGTCGGTACGGCTTTCCAAATCATTGACGATGTATTGGACTACTCAGGTGAAACCGAAGAAATCGGCAAAAACGTCGGCGACGATTTGGCGGAAGGCAAACCTACCCTGCCATTGATTTATCTGATGAGAAACGGCTCCGAGCAGGCAGCAAATGATGTGCGCCACGCTTTGGAAAATGCCGACCGCAGCTATTTTGAAAAAATCCACGACTATGTCGTCAACTCCGATGCTTTGCCGTATTCGATTTCCGAGGCGAAAAAAGCCGTCGACAAAGCCATCGCTTCATTGAACGTGTTGCCTGACAGCGAAGTCAAAGAAGCCATGATCCAACTGGCAAAAGAATCCTTAGCCCGAGTATCTTAATCCGATGAATTTCAGCTTTGTCCCTTTGTTTCTGGTTACGCTGATTTTTTTGGGCGTTGTCAGCAACAACAACTCGATTACGATTTCGGCGGCCGTCTTATTGCTGATGCAGCAAACCGCTTTGTCGCAATACATTCCCTTCGTGGAAAAACACGGCCTGCAAGTGGGCATCATTATACTGACCATCGGCGTATTGAGTCCGCTGGTTTCGGGCAAAATACAGATTCCGCCGCTGTCTGAGTTTCTCAATTTCAAAATGATTGCCGCCGTCCTTATCGGCATCTTCGTCGCTTGGCTTGCCGGACGCGGTGTTCCATTGATGAGCGAACAGCCTGTTTTGGTAACCGGATTATTAATCGGTACCGTCATCGGCGTTGCTTTTGTCGGCGGTATTCCGGTCGGCCCTTTGATTGCCGCCGGCTTATTGTCTTTTGTTGCCGGAAAGGTTTAAAATCCCTTCCTTTAACGCCTCGCCATAGTTCAACGGATAGAACGTATGCCTCCTAAGCGTAAAATACAGGTTCGATTCCTGTTGGCGAGGCCACAGTTTCAATAAAAGCCTTTCATACTTTGAAAAGCTTTTTTTATTATCAATAAATAAAGGCCGTCTGAAACTTTTCAGACGGCCTTTTCATTTTGCCAAACCGTTAACCCGGACGACCATCCGAACGCGGACGGATCAGCCAAGGAATATATTTCCATGCGTACAACAGCAGAGACACGGCAAACAAAGCGGCGGAGCAACGGATACTGTGCGTATATGCCGTACCGCTCACAAAGGTTGCCAAAACACGGACAACCGTTGCGGCTATCATCAACCAAAAGGCAACAGGAACCACTTTAGGCGGCGGATAAATAGAGTTGCCGGTATGGCCAAGCGCGGTTCGTGCCATCATGCCCAAAGTCAGCACGCCGATACCGCCAACGCCGATAAGGTGTACGCCCAAATTCAGGAAACTTGAAATCCAATAAGAAATACCGACAGCAATCAAGCCCAAGCCTGTAAACAGATAGCCGGCAAACAAAATCCAAAGCATAGGCTCTTTCAGTACGGCTTTATACCACCAGCGGTACACCTGCACAGTAAAAATCACACCGGCAGCCAGAGCAAACAACGCAGCCAGTCCCGGCAAAATATTATGCGCCATCATCATGGCGGTCAGCATAGGCAGCCAAAGTGAAGCGTGCGCTACCCATTGAGGGCTGGGAATTTGCGGCACATTCAGGCGCTTGGACGTAAAGAACGAGATAATCCGCATGCCGATCAAACCGATAAATCCGGCCACCATAATTAAACCGGATTGCAAACCGGTCATCAGCGCAATGGCATCAAACGGCTGCACTTTCAGATGGAAGGCGAAATGGGTGCCGCCCAAAACAAAAATAGCGAACACAGCAACATAGTTGCGCTTATTTTGAGAACGAATTACCGGCAAAGCCATGCATACCGCGCCATACCAGAAAAAGATCGTGCCGAATATGCCACTTGCCGTCGCACCCCAGCCGGGAATAAACACACATAAACGCGCAAGCAGCCAAAATGCGGTCAAACCTACCAACGCCTTACCGCGCGTGGGCGGCTGGCCAGTCCAAGTTGCCACGGCCGTCAGCAAGAATGCAATGACAACCAATCCGGCGTAGCCCCAAATCATTTCATGGGCATGCCAATACAAACCCGGCAATTCAGGCGTACCCTGATAGCCAAAGCCCCAAAGCAATATAGACAATGCGCCATACAAAGCCGCCAACGAATAAAACGGGCGGAAGGCCATTGCCCATACAGGATGTTTGAACAAATCGTTCATGGTGGTTCCTTCAATTTTTATATCATTATAAAACAGCAACAGAGGCCGTCTGAAACTTTTCAGACGGCCATCGATTCCCTTTCCTATTACACATTCTCAGGCAAAGGCAAAAAAGGTTCAATCGCAGGAAAAAGCTCGCGCTCCTCAAAACGCGCATGATCACGCAAAGTTACCGCAAAATCCTTATTCCATGATTCATTCATATATTCAGGATGAGCCATCATCGCACGCAGCTTGGCATGATCGCCTTCAAAACGCTGCCTCAACGCCGGATCAACCTTATCCCAATACGGCGCAAACATGGTTTCCTCCTCCAAAAAATGTGGCTCAAGCTCCACAAAATGAGGATCCAGCTCCGCTTGGTGGCTTTGCTCCGGCGTACGCAGGAGACGGACGCACAACGACAGCGAGCCATGATGCTCGCGGGAAAGTTCTATTAAGGCAGGGTGGCGTTTCAAGGGTTTCATAAGTTCGTTATAATGGCAACAGTTTGTCAAACTGGATTAATTCAAATGTTTCAGATATTATGAAACCCAATCCCACATAAAGTCAAACAACCCCTTACCAAACACTACCCTTTTGACATATAAGAAAAATATTCAAAGAGCCAGCTATGTATCTGACCCAACATACCGATTACGGATTGCGCGTATTGGTTTATACCGCCATTAATGATGACACCCTCGTCAATATCAGCACCATTGCCGAGACTTACAATATTTCCAAAAGCCATTTAATGAAAGTGGTTACCTCATTAGTCAAAGGCGGATTTCTGGTCAGCGTACGCGGCAAAGGCGGCGGTTTGCGCTTGGCGGATGTTCCCGAAAAAATCAACATCGGCGCAGTCGTGCGCCATCTGGAGCCGATGCAGGTTGTCGAATGCATGGGCGATAACAACGAATGCCTCATCACCCCATCCTGCCGACTGACCGGCATCATTACCGGCGCCATCAAAGCCTTCTTCAACCATTTAGATCAATACTCCCTGCAAGATCTTTTGGACAAACCAACCTACGACATACTCTATACCCCGCGTATCCCAATCAACGAAATACGCAGAATGGTTGATTAAATCTTCAGGCCGTCTGAAAAACAGTCCAG
This sequence comes from Neisseria sp. P0009.S010, assembly GCF_051958545.1. NCBI lineage: Bacteria > Pseudomonadati > Pseudomonadota > Betaproteobacteria > Neisseriales > Neisseriaceae > Neisseria > Neisseria sp. P0009.S010. The sequence goes on along the minus strand of NZ_JBQCVH010000004.1, from coordinate 229,942 downwards.
TTATATCGAAATAATCATCAGCCTCTCAATATAGGGCCATGTGGTATTACTCGGAAAAATAAAAAATGCCGTCTGAAATTAGGATTTTCAGACGGCATTGCTAATTTTAAAATAATAGAAAGATATCAACCAGAGCAAGCAAAAAGTAACTGTTCGCCATTTACTTATTCCCTAGTCAAAAAGTACGCCAAGTATCTTCCCAATCAACGTAACGGTCTTTTTCCAATACAAAATTGGGAACGTTATATACCAATCCCGGCTCAGGCGGCTGATAATCAAAATCAAATTTACCCTCAACGACTATAAGGGTGTCAATGTGATAAGCCCTTTTCAGCCTAAAAAAGCATTACCTAAATGTGCTTTAACCTTTTGTATTCATTTTATAGGTTGATTTTTATGCTGTTGTTCACATTATATTCCAACCCTTCAAAAATCAATAAATACAAAAATGCCCGAAGCCAAAAGCCTCGGGCATTTTTAATATTTGGTGGGTCCGGTGGGTTTCGAACCCACGACCAAGGGATTATGAGTCCCCTGCTCTAACCCCTGAGCTACAGACCCGTCAAGAGTAGATGCGGATTATAGCATAACTTGTTGCTTGTTCAAGATGCCGGGCAAATGTTTCAGACGGCCTGTTGGTTTTCTATTCGGGCATTATGCCGATACGCCCAATGCTTCCCAAACTTTCAAGGCATCAGCCGTTGCTTTGACATCGTGAACACGGATGATTTGCGCGCCTCGGGCGACTGTGGCCAAAGCGGCTGCGACGCTGCCGTGTACGCGTTTGGCGGCATCTTGTTCGCCTGTCAGTTCGCCAATCATACTTTTGCGAGATACGCCGATCAGAAGGGGGAATCCGGTTGCGTCCATCAACTCAGGCAAATGTTTTATCAGGGTGATGTTGTGTTGCAGGTTTTTGCCGAAACCGAAGCCGGGGTCTAGCGTGATGCGTTCAGGGGCAATGCCTGCTTGAACGCATTCTGCCGAGCGTGCTTTTAAATAACGCGCGACCTCTTCGACGACATCTTGATATTGCGGATTAAGCTGCATGGTTTTAGGCAAACCCTGCATGTGCATGAGACACACGCCTGTCTTCGACTGTTGCGCCAGCAAGGCGACTGCGCCTTCATCACTCAATGCGGCAACATCGTTGATAATATCGACGCCGCCTTGTGCCAAGGCTTTTTCCATGATCGCCGTGTGGCGTGTATCCAAGCTGACGGGAACACTCCACTTTGCCACTTCCGCCAAAACCGGCTGCACCCTGGCCCATTCTTCTTCGAGAGAAACATCATCCGCACCCGGACGGGTAGATTCACCGCCGATATCAAGAATATCCGCGCCGTCTTTCAGCAGCTGCTCGGCATGTGCCAATGCTGTTGAGACATTTTGCGAATAGGTGCCGCCATCGGATAATGAATCGGGGGTCAGATTGACGATGCCCATGATTTTCGGTTTGTCCAAGGCGATTTCAAATCGGCCTGCCTGCCAAATGCGTGTGTTCATAATGCGTCCATTGATGAAATAATAGGATAGAGGCCGTCTGAAATTTTTCAGACGGTCTTTAGGTTTTGACTTCAAACAGTCAATTACATTCCGCCGTAATTCGGCCCGCTTGCGCCTTCGGGACAAATCCAAGTGATGTTTTGCGTCGGGTCTTTGATGTCGCACGTTTTGCAGTGTACGCAGTTGGCGGCGTTGATTTGCAGGCGCGGGCTGCCGTTTTCTTCGACGATTTCATATACACCAGCCGGACAATAGCGGGTTTCGGGCGAGGCGTATTCTTTGTAGTTTACGTCTATCATGACCTGCGGATTTTTCAGCACCAAATGGTCGGGCTGGTTTTCTTCGTGCGCAAGGTTGGCAAGGAACACGCTGCTCAAGCGGTCGAAGGTCAACACGCCGTCGGGCTTCGGATAATCAATCGGTTTGCATTCGGCTGCTTTTTTGAGCTGCTCGTTGTCTTTGCCGTGATGTTTCAAAGTCCACGGGGCTTTGCCTCTGAAAATCATCTGGTCGATACCGGTATAGATTGAGCCGAGGTAAACGCCCCATTTGAATGACGGACGGACATTGCGCGCGGCGTAAAGCTCTTGATACAGCCAGCTTTGTTCAAAACGTTGCTGATAATCCACTGCCTCTTTGCCGCTGTCGAAGCTTTCCACTTCTTCAAGGTTTTCCAACAAGGGGAACACGGCTTCTGCGGCGAGCATAGCGGATTTCATCGCAGTATGAATACCTTTGATACGCGGCATATTGAGGAAACCCGCCGCATCGCCGACCAAAACGCCGCCTTTGAACGAGAGTTTCGGCAGGCTTTGCAAACCACCTTCAATCAGCGAACGCGCGCCATACGCGATACGGCGGCCGCCTTCAAAGGTTTTGCGGATTTCAGGATGGGTTTTGAAACGTTGGAACTCTTCAAACGGCGACAGATAAGGGTTTTGATAATCCAAGCCGACCACAAAACCGACAGCAACTTTGTTGTCGTCAAAATGATAAATAAACGAGCCGCCGTAGGTTTTGCTGTCGAGCGGCCAGCCTGCGCTGTGCATGACCAAACCGGGTTGATGTTTTTCAGACGGCACTTCCCAAATTTCTTTAATGCCCAAGCCGTAAGTTTGCGGCTCGCTGTTTTGGTCGAGCTTAAATTGTTCAATAACTTGCTTGGAAAGCGAGCCGCGACAGCCTTCGGCAAATATGGTTTGTTGCGCCCAAAGCTCCATGCCGGGCTGGAATGATTCGGTCGGTTCTCCGTCTTTGCCCACACCCATATTGCCGGTCGCAATGCCTTTGACCGAACCGTCTTCGTGATACAGCACTTCGGCAGCGGCAAAGCCCGGATAGATTTCCACACCCAAATTTTCCGCCTGCTCCGCCAGCCAGCGCACGACTTCGCCCAAGCTGGCAATATAGTTCGCATGGTTGTCGAAATTCGGGGTAACCGGCAAGTTGAAGGCTTTTTTCTCGGTCAGGAACAAAACCCTGTCCTTCGTCACTGTACGCGTCAGCGGCGCGCCTTTTTCTTTCCAATCAGGAATCAGCTCATTCAAAGAAATCGGATCGATGATGGCACCGGCCAGCGAGTGCGCACCGGCCTCCGAACCCTTCTCCACCACACAAACGCTGATTTCGCGTCCATTCTTTTCGGCAAGCTGCTTGAGTTTGATGGCGGCGGACAAACCCGACGGGCCTGCGCCGACAATCACGACATCGTATTGCATACTGTCGCGTTCGATGGTTTCTGTCATGGCGGTTCCTGTATTGTCGTTATTCAATTTAATCCGCTAATTATACAGCCTGGACATATAGTTACCAAATACAACAAAAGGCCGTCTGAAACTTTACTCAAATTTCAGACGGCCTTTACTATATTCAAAAGATTATTGCGCTTTGGTTTCCGTTACAAAACCGATTTTGCTGATACCGGCTTCGCGTGCCGCTTGCAGGGCTTGGTTAACATAATCGTATTCAACCGCTTTATCCGCCGCAATCGCCACAATCACATCTTCGTTTTTCGCTTTGGCTTCTTTCAGCTTGGCAGTTACCGTTGCCAAATCCACTTTGGTATCGGAATCGCCGCCAACGATATAGGCACCACTGGCATCAATGCTCAAACGCAAAGGATCTTTAGGCTGCTTATCCTCTTTCGCCGCTTTTTCCGAAGCAGTCGGCAACTCCAAAGGAATCGAGTGGGTCAGCACCGGCATGGTAATCATAAATACAATCAGCAACACCAGCATCACGTCCACTAAAGGCGTAACGTTGATATCCGACATCGGCGCATCATCGCCGGAATTCATTGATCCGAAAGCCATGGTTTAATCCTTTTGGTTCAGAAGGCGGACATGCAGGTCATGTGCAAATGCGTCCATATCTTGCGCGATGGTTTTCGTACCGCGATTGAGGAAGTTGTACGCCAATACGGCCGGAATCGCCACAAACAGGCCGACAGCAGTCGACACCAAAGCCTCACCAATCGGACCGGCTACCGCAGCAATGCTCATTTGACCGCTTTCGCTGATGCCGATCAGGGCATGGTAAATACCCCAAACAGTACCCAACAGACCGATAAAAGGAGCAGTTGCGCCGATAGAGGCTAAAGCAGTCATACCGTAGTCGAACTGGCGCATGGTTTGGGCCAAACTGTTACGGATGTGAACGACCAAGTATTCGTTCAAAGGCAATTCGTCAATCAGCGATTTGCTTGTCGTTTGACGGTAGTTTTGGTATGCGCGCAGAGACTCATCGGCAACATTGCTCATCGGTGCTTCTACCGCTTTGGCTTTTTGTACGGCGTCAGCCAGCGTAAACGCATTCAGCATCAACTCTTTTACCTGAGCATTGCCTTTTTTCGCTTTGCGGTATTTGATGCAGCGGATCACGATAACGCTCCAAGTCACCACACTCATCAACAACATCAGGACAAATACACCAATCAGTACCACATCACCTGATTTGAAAACTAAACTTAAATCCATAATTTTTCCAAGTTAAAAATAAAATTAAAATTTCTATCGGGTCATTTAAAATCATTCCCCAACAGCATATATTTTCCAATCAATCAGCTTAGGCCTAGATACTTATTCGAGCGTGAATTTGACAGGTACTTTAAATTCAGTCCAAACGCTTGCATGACAGCTACCATCTTTAACGGCTTTACGCGCTGCATTATCCAGACGACTATAACCACTTGATTTATTCACACTAATTGAATCCACTTTACCGCCGGGACCAACCAAGACTTTCAAAACAACCAAGCCCTCTTCACCATTTTCAGTGGAGAGTGAAGGATACGGAGGTCTTGGAATATGGCAGGTTCCTTTTGCCGGATTGCCTTTACTGCTGCCGGCACCTGTACCGCTGCCACCACCTCCGCCACCGGTACCGGAGCCATGTTCGCCTTTCGCACCGCCGCTGCCGGATCCGCTGCCTTCGCCACGGCCGCTGCCTGTACCTTTCGTACCGCCGCCGTTGCCTTTTCCTTCTCCGCCCAAGGCTTTTCCTTCGCCGTTGCCTTTACCGTTTTCAGCAGTATTCGGCCCGGTTTTGCTGCCTGAGTGTTCAGATGCTTTGGGAGATGGTTTAGGTTCTGCCTTCGGCTCTGGTTTTGGTTCAGGTTTTGGCTCGGGCTTCGGCTCAGGTTTGGGTTCCGGCTTAGGCTCGGGCTTAGGTTTCTCGATAGGTTTCGGTTTTTCCTTTTGCTGTACGATATCCGCTTTTTCTTTTTTCGTTACCACAGGTTTGATAACAGGTTTGGGCGGCTCAACAGGCTTAGGTTTGGGTTTCGGCTTGGGTTTCGGTTGTTCGGGGGTTGGCTCGGGGGCTGCAGGTGCGCCTTCGCCCTCAGGACTACCGTCGCCACCGCCGAAATCGCCTAAATCGACAAATTCAATATTCGCCATTTCGACAGGAGGCGGTTTGTGCGCGTGCCATAAAAGTGCAACCAAACCGACGTGAATCAACGCAACGGAAGTCACGACGGCTGGAGTTAAAATTCGTTTTTTATCCATAATTCCGTTATGTTAATAGCAACAATTCCCGTTTGCAAGTCGTTTTACAGTCAAAATAAGCATTAATGCTTATAGAGAAAGTTTATAGACCTGCTGTTTTAAAGGCTGTATATCATAATATGATATTAGCTCTCATTACTAATATTATCAAACAAGCGGCCATCTGAAAAGATAAACGGTATTAAAAAAGCCATCGACTCTTACAATCTTTATGCCATCCGCACATCAGGCCAATATTTAAACCTCATCAGACCGATAAAAATTCAAATGGTTTCAAACCATCTGTATTTTTTATCCATAAAACATCAGGCCGTCTGAAAACATTCTTTCAGACGGCCTGATTCAAACAAAATCATTTTTTCCGTTTCGCCCTTGGGTGCGCCTCATCATAAACACGCGCCAAATGGTCAAAGTCCAACTTTGTATAAACTTGCGTAGCGGAAAGGTTGCTGTGCCCCAACAATTCCTGTACTGCACGGATATCGCCCGATGCCTGCAAAAGATGGGTTGCATAGCTGTGGCGCATCATGTGCGGCGAGATATGGCTGGCGCTGCCCACGCGCACTGCCCACGCCTGCAGGCGTTTTTGGATTTGACGTTGCCCCAGCCTGCTGCCGTTCTTATTGGTGAACAAGGCCTGCTCACCCTCTTTGGCAATACGCACTGCCAAATAATCACGCAATGCCGCAATGCTCTTGCCCACCAAAGGCACTTGCCGCTGCTTTCCGCCTTTACCCTTCACGCTGACCCAGCCTTCGTCCAAGACGATACTGTTCAGATTCAACCCTTGTATCTCGCTCAGGCGTAAACCGCTGCCATACATCAATTCAAACATGGCCTTATCGCGTACGTCCAACTCGTCATCAACCGGCGCATGGTCAAGGATATGGTTTAAAGGTTCTTGCGGCAAAGCTTTGGGCAGGCGTTCGGGCAGGCGCGGCGCTTTCATATTAAATGTCGGGTCGCTTTCCATAACTTCTATCTGCACCAGCCAACTGCAATACTGCCGCCACACCGACAATTTCCGCGCCAAGCTACTTTCGCTTAAGCCCTTTTGCGACAGCTTTTTCAATACCGCCACAAAATCACGGCGCGTCGGCAGGCCGTTTCCCAGGTTATCGGGCAACAGGCGCATCAACTCACTCAAATCGCGCCGATAAGCGGAAACGGTATGCTCCGACTTGCCTTGTTGCAGCAAGGTTTTCAGATAGCGTTCAAGATGAAGCGCAAAATTTGATTCCGCCATTTCAGACGGCCTCCAATGCCGTTTTCAATGCCGAAGGCAAACGGCAGACACGCTGCTTAACATAATCGAAACACACCATGCCTGTCTGCACTTTCGCCAGCACAAGGCCGTCTGAAATCCTGCAGATACGGTACAGCAAAGAAAAGCCCACACCGGCCACACCCGCCGCCCCCATTTCCACCGACAGCTCATCACCATGATGACCTTGCGCCAAATACTGCACCGCCGCATCCGCCATAATCAGGCCTGCCCCTCCGGCATCCATTTCGCTCCAACCCAGCTTCGCCAGCCAACGCATCCTCACTTCATGGCACAAACGCAACACAGCATCGTTCGCCAGATGACCTCCATAGTTCACATCGCCCACCTGCACCGTCAAGGCCGTCTGAAACAAAGGCTTACCACATTCGACCACCAAAATCCTATCCATTTTGCACACCCGTTTTCAATACTACGCCATTATAAACCGAGACCCTGTTCGTTAATATATAAAAACAATGTAGCAGCTTGTAGTTTTTCATTTCAAAAAACATTATAATTTATCGGATAAATTTACCCTTCACTACTTCAGGAGCTCCTCATGGCACTCGTATCCATGCGCCAATTATTGGACCATGCTGCCGAAAACAGCTACGGTCTGCCCGCATTCAACGTTAACAACCTCGAACAAATGCGCGCAATCATGGAGGCGGCCGACCAAGTCAACGCCCCCGTTATCGTTCAAGCATCCGCAGGCGCACGCAAATACGCAGGTGCCCCATTCCTGCGCCATCTGATTTTGGCCGCAGTCGAAGAATTCCCGCACATCCCTGTCGTGATGCACCAAGACCACGGCGCATCTCCTGATGTGTGCCAACGCTCCATCCAACTGGGCTTCTCCTCCGTAATGATGGACGGCTCGCTGATGGAAGACGGCAAAACCCCTTCTTCTTACGAATACAACGTCAACGCCACCCGTACCGTGGTCAACTTCTCCCACGCTTGCGGCGTGTCCGTTGAAGGCGAAATCGGCGTATTGGGCAACCTCGAAACCGGCGAAGCCGGCGAGGAAGACGGCGTCGGCGCAGTGGGCAAACTTTCCCACGACCAAATGCTGACTAGCGTCGAAGATGCCGTACGTTTCGTTAAAGATACCGGCGTTGACGCATTGGCTATTGCCGTCGGCACCAGCCACGGCGCGTACAAATTCACCCGTCCGCCCACAGGCGATGTATTGCGTATCGACCGCATCAAAGAAATCCACCAAGCCCTGCCCAACACCCACATCGTGATGCACGGCTCGAGTTCCGTTCCGCAAGAATGGTTGAAAGTCATCAACGAACACGGCGGCAAAATCGGTGAAACCTACGGCGTACCGGTTGAAGAAATCGTCGAAGGCATCAAACACGGTGTCCGCAAAGTCAACATCGATACCGACTTGCGTCTCGCCTCTACCGGTGCCATCCGCCGCTTCATGGCAGAAAACCCAGCCGAATTCGACCCGCGCAAATACTTGAGCAAAACCGTCGAAGCCATGAAACAAATCTGTCTTGACCGCTACCTCGCATTCGGTTGCGAAGGCCAAGCTGGCAAAATCAAACCGATTTCTTTGGAAAAAATGGCAACCAAATACGCCAAAGGCGAATTGAACCAAATCATTAAATAATCCGTATATCAGATTCACACTAAGGCCGTCTGAAAACTTGGCAATAAGGTTTCAGACGGCCTTAGCTTTTGGGAAATTTATAGTAAAATCTTCCACCGACTACACATCAAAACACATCGAAAGCAAACATGAAACTCGCCGTTATTTTGCCGGCCTATTGTGCCGAAGCTTATTTGCCCGAATGCTTGGATTCGGTATTGAATCAAACATTCCGCGACTTTTTCGTCATCGCCATCAACGATGCTTCAACAGACAAAACCGGCAAAATCCTCGAGGCTTACGCAGCCAAAGATTCACGTTTGCAGGTTTTCCACCTTCCGGAAAACAGGGGCGAGCCGTTTGCCTGCCAATTTGCCATGGATATGCTCAAAGACGTAGAGGTCGAATATGTGGCACGAATGGACGCGGACGATATTTGCGCCTTGGATCGTTTTGAAAAACAGATTCAGTTTTTAGACAGCCATCCCGAAATCGATATTGTCGGCAGCCAAGCCACCATCTTTTTCGACGACCAAACCGGAAGAGAACCCGTTTTAAGCGATCTGCCCCTGCTCGACAAAGACATTAAAGCCTTTCTCTCCTTTGCCGCTCAAAACATGTTCAACCCCACCACCATGTGGCGGCACGATAGCATTAAAAACCTCGGGATAAACTACACCGCGACAGAGACTGCGCCCGATTTCCATATGTGGGTGCAATGCGCCCTACATGGCAAAACCTTTGCCAACCTGCCCGAGTCTTTGTTGTCTTACAGGATACACACAAATCAAGAAAGCAAAAAAAGAGACAAAATCAACAGATCCGTCCAATACACCATGGAGTTGTGGATAAGTCATCTCTTCCCTGATTTGAACGCGACGGAAGTAACGCTCTTAAGCCGCATCTTGTACGAAAAGCAACTGCGCTTGACCACCGAAGAGCTGAAAACCATTTTTGCCGCTTATGACAGAATCAGTAAGGACCGCAGCATTTCTTTGTTTGGCGAAGACCGCAATACGATGTTCGACATGATAGACAATTTCTTCAATTTCTTAAAAAGCCGGTTGAAATTCACTTAAATTATAAAAGGCCGTCTGAAACCTCGTTTCAGACGGCCTTTATCTATTTCAAAATCAATCTAAATCAGAACAAGCCGTGAATCACGCCTTCTGCGTCCACATCAATTTTCTCGGCAGCCGGAACTTTCGGCAGACCCGGCATCTTCATCATATTGCCGCACAAGGCAACAATGAAGCCCGCACCAGAAGAAACGGTAATGCCGCGCACGGTAATGCGGAAGCCTTCGGGGCAGCCCAAAAGTTTGGCGTTGTCGCTCAAAGAATATTGGGTTTTCGCCATGCAGACCGGCATTTTGTCCAAGCCCAGTTTTTCCAGTGAAGCGATTTCGGCAGACGCTTCCGCGCTGAAATCAACATCTTCCGCGCCGTACACTTTTTGAGCAATCGCACGGATTTTGTCTTTAATGCTCAACTCAACATCGTAGGCAAACTTGAAGTTATTCGGTTGGTTTTCGATGGCGTTGACGACTTTGTGCGCCAAGTCTGCACCACCCGCGCCGCCTTTGCCCCATACTTCAGTCAGGGAAACTTCAACGCCGTGTTCCGCACAGGCTTTTTCAATCATGGCCAACTCGGCATCTGAGTCGGATACGAAGCGGTTGATGGCAACCACCACAGGCAGGCCGAATACGTTTTTCAGGTTGGAAATGTGTTTCAGCAGATTAGGCAGACCTTTTGCCAACGCTTCGAGGTTTTCTTCGCCGAGGTTGGCACGCTCCACGCCGCCGTTGTATTTCAAAGCGCGGACAGTGGCCACGACAACAGCCGCATCAGGTTTCAAATCAGCAAGGCGGCATTTGATGTCGCAGAATTTTTCCGCGCCCAAATCCGCACCGAAGCCTGCTTCGGTTACCGCATAATCGGCAAGGTGTTTCGCCAAACGGGTGGCCGTTACAGAGTTACAGCCGTGGGCGATGTTGGCGAACGGGCCGCCATGTACAAAGGCCGGAGTGCCTTCGATGGTTTGCACTAAGTTAGGCTTAATCGCATCTTTGAGCAATGCCGCCATCGCGCCATTCGCTTTCAAATCTTTGGCGTAAACAGGACTACCGTCTTTGGCATAGGCGACAAGGATGTTGCCCAAACGCTCTTTCAAATCGCTGATGTCTTTGGCAAGGCAGAATACCGCCATCACTTCGGAAGCAACGGTAATGTCAAAACCGTCAGGACGCATCACGCCGTCAACAGGTTTACCCATGCCGTCGATGATGTTACGCAACTGGCGGTCGTTCATATCGACCACGCGACGCCACAGCACACGTTTCGGATCGATGTTCAACTCGTTGCCTTGGTAGATATGGTTATCAAGCATGGCAGCGAGCAAGTTATTCGCCGCACCAATGGCGTGGAAGTCGCCGGTGAAGTGCAGGTTGATGTCTTCCATCGGCAAAACTTGGGCATAGCCGCCACCTGCAGCACCGCCTTTAACACCAAACACCGGACCCAAAGAAGGCTCGCGCAGGGCGATCACCGAATCTTTGCCGATATGGCGCAATGCATCTGCCAAACCGATGGTTACAGTGGTTTTACCCTCACCCGCAGGAGTCGGATTAATGGCGGTAACCAAAATCAGACGGCCTTGTTTTTGCGGCAGCTTGAATGCCTCGGCAGGATTGATTTTGGCTTTGTAATGACCATAGGGCTCGATGTTGTCAACGTTCAAACCCAGCTTGGCGGCAATTTCACCAATCGGGCGCATGGTGGAAGACTGGGCAATTTCAGCATCGGTTTTGAAGCTCATGATTTTCCTTTATTGAGTGAGGGAAGGCCGTCTGAAACAATATAATAAAGACGGCTGGAAGAAAAAGAATATTAGTTCTATTATAGCGTTTTCCAAAGACAAACCGCAGTAAAAATTTCGATATTTCATCAACAAGCGGATTCATATTGTCAACAATTTGAAACAAAGGAATAAAACATGAGCAGCAACGCATGGCTGTTTTGGGCATTGGCATCGGCAGGCTTCGCCTCATTAACCGCTATTTTCGCCAAAATGGGTTTACAGGGCATAGATTCGGATTTCGCCACCTTTATCCGCACCTTGGTCATCCTCGCCGCTTTGGTATTGTTTTTAACCTACACCGGCAAATGGCAGGACGTGAACGGCTTTACCGGCCGCAACTGGACATTCCTCATCCTCTCCGGCCTCGCTACCGGCGCATCTTGGCTTGCCTACTTCAAAGCCCTGCAACTGGGCAACGCCTCGCAAGTCGCACCCGTCGACAAATTCAGCCTGGTCTTGGTCGCCCTGATGGCCGTCGTTTTCTTAGACGAACGCCCAAGCACGCAGGAATGGATAGGCCTAGGCTTGGTAACCGCAGGCGTATTGACGCTGGCGTTGAAGCGGTAATATATTGGTATTTAATAAAAAATAAAAACAACTACCCAAACGCATACAGATGATCTGATACGATGGCAACATTAGCCTAACAAAAACTAAGCAGGTTCCTAACTTTCCAGCATCTCGGAGAGAATTAATATGAAAAAAATTATACTATTAGTCTTGATTTGTATTCCTTATTTCGCCCATGCTGCACTACCTGATAGAAGCAATGCCAAACATAACGGACTCAATATTCAAGAACTATTTGATAAACTTGATATTCAATTTAAAAAATCTACAGATCTAAACAACATTAGAGTAGATACATATACTTACAAAATAAATGCGTTTTTTGATAGGGACAACAAGAGTTATCGACTTCTCCACTACCATTTACGAAATTGGTGTGAACAAAACCACGGAGTTTGGTCATCTGACCTCCCAAATATAGAAACCTACCCAAACTCTGAAGCGGTGGTTTTCCCATCTTTAACTTTTACAGGATATAACTCTTTCGTAAATGTTTCTTGCTCAGGCATAGATAATACCTCTATAACTATTTCTTTTAACACTCAAGAAATCCATATGACTGAACAAGGAAATAATTTGCTAGAAGCTAGAAAGAATCTAAAGTTACAAAAAGAAAAAGAACAGCAGCGTATTTATCAAGCCAGGGAAGAGTGCGTCAGAGAACCCCAGCTAAAAATTGAAAAACTTCAAGACCGGTTAATATCATCATGAAGGAAAAACCTTAAGATTGGTGACACTATCAACGGTATCAACTTAATCATCAATACAAAAGGTAAGGATTTAGTCGAGATACAAAATCGCTCTAATGGTAAAAATTACTGGTTTAAACGAACTGAGATACATCCATCAAGAAAAATACAAAATGAAATAGACAAACTAACCCTACCTTTCAAAAAAGCAATTGCTGATTGCGAGAAAAATCTCTACTAACCCTATCCTTCTATAACTCTTTTAGAGGCACATAAATGAGAACCATTAAATTTGTTTCCCTATCTATTTTTAGCATTATGCTTAGTGCTTGCTCGGCTACGGATCCTGGACTATTTAAAACAAACCAACCTTTAACGCTTGAATACAGTGAACTTCACGATAATCTGCATTTACCATTTAGCGAATTTAGCAATAAATGGCTGCCGATTGGTGCTGTAAACCAAACCGCACAGCAAATCTCGAAAGCTTTATCATACCTATCCACAAGCAGAGAAACCCTGGGAGTAAAAAATGGAGAGCGGCTAGAGAACTATGCCGCAACAGATAGTTATGGAAATAACCGACATATCATTCAAAAAGCAAAAGACACCTTTCAGGCATGGTGCGCACATCATTCGGGTGAAATTGGCACACCTAACACCTACCAAGAAAATTACATAAACCAGGTAATGGTAAGTAAAAATACCCCATCATCAGGAATGTATTACGAACTTAGCGATGCCTATAGTTGCACCAAAAATGGAAAAGTTGTTGCCACACTAGCTTATTCTGAAGGTGAAGTACAAGGTCTTTCCAGTAATTATACTTTCCCTAGTGTCTTGATTTTTGTAAAAGACTGGAATAAATAACCCACCAACAACAAAAAAGGCCGTCTGAAAAATTTCAGACGGTCTTTGTTTTATTTCAAATCATCTACTCAAAATCAATTTGAAGCGACTTTGATTTTTTGCCACAAGTTGACAGACAGTTTTTTCGCATCTGCGCTCATTTGAGGCATAACGAAACCGTCTTTCATGTCTTGCTCGTTCGGGAAAATAGAACGTGTGTTCACCAGCTCGGCAGGCATTTTTTCGCGTGCCGGTTTGCTGGCCGGTGCGAAGGTTACGGCGATACCGTTTTTCGCAGCCACTTCGGGATCAAGCGTGTAGTTGATGTATTTGTGGGCATTGGCGATGTTTTTCGCATCGGCCGGAATCAGCCAAGACTCAATCCAGAAGCCCATGCCTTTCGGAGTCAACACTTCGATGCCGACATTATTTCTCACTTCTTCAGAACGCGCTTTGGCCAAGTTCAAGTCGCCGCCGTTACCTGCCGCCAAGCAGATGTCGCCGCGTGCCAATTCGTCAATGATGGAAGGGCTGAAACGTTTCACGTCAGGACGGATGGTTTTCAAAACTTCCGCCGCTGCTTTCAAATCTTCAGGATTCGAGCCTTTAGGATCTTTACCCAAGTAATTCAACAAGATTGGGAACATTTCGCTCGGTGTATCCCACAAAGCGATGCCGCAAGATTTCAGCTTGTTGGTATATTCGGGTTTGAACAGTAAATCCCAGCCGTTTTCAGGCAATTTTCCGCCCAAAAGCTCCTTGCCCTTCGCGGTAATCGCCAAAGTGTTCACACCGGAGAAATAAGGAACGGCGTATTGATTACCCGGGTCGGCGGTTTCCAACATCTTCAGCAACTCAGGGTCGATGTTTTTGTAGTTCGGAATCAGATCCTTATTGATTTTTTGGTATGCACCTGCCTCAATTTGGCGCGGCAGGAAGGCAATACCGGGTACAACCAAGTCATAGCCGGATTTACCGGTCAGCATTTTGGCTTCCAGCGTTTCATTGTTTTCATACAAATCGTAAGTCAGCTTCAAATTGTTGGCTTTTTTGAAGTCTTCGACTGTACTTTCGTCAACGTAGTTTGACCAGTTGTAGATATTCAAAGTATCGGTAGCGGCTGCCTCGGCATTGGCAGCAGGCGCGCTGCCTGCTTGAGGTTGCTCGGCTTTTTTCTCGCCACCGCCGCACGCGGCCAAAGACAATGCGGCCAATACGGCTAATACAGATTTTTTCATACGGGCAGATTCCTGATGAAAGAGTGGTTAATGTCAATAAATAAGAAACCCTGCACCCCATAAACACCCCGGCGCAGAGTTAGGCTATTGTAATGGAAACGTAAGCAAACGCAAAGCAATATCCATCTGATTTTTATTGAAATAAGGCAAAGCAACACCATCTTTTTACCAAAAGCGTTGCACCGGCTGTCGTTTTTGGGCAAAATACGGCTGATTTGCGCGCGTTTATAGAGAAAAAGCTTGCATACAAGGAAATCTGTCTTTAAAATTGCGCGTTTACAGAATTTATTTTTCAGGAGATATTCAATATGGCAAACAGCGCACAAGCCCGCAAACGTGCCCGCCAGTCGGTTAAACAACGCGCCCACAACGCCAGCCTGCGTACTGCATTCCGTACCGCTGTAAAAAAAGTGTTGAAAGCAGTTGAAGCCGGCGACAAAGCTGCTGCTCAAGCAGTTTACCAAGAATCCGTTAAAGTCATCGACCGCATCGCTGACAAAGGCGTATTCCACAAAAACAAAGCAGCCCGTCATAAAAGCCGTCTGTCTGCTAAAGTAAAAGCTTTGGCTTAATACTGACGCAGATGCCGGAAATCCTGACAACCCAAGCAGGATAATCGAGCTGATACGATGCCCCTGAGGTCTTGCCTTTCAGGGGCATTGCCGTATTCACAGCCCAAACCGACCAAATAAAACCATTTACCCTTCATCAGGCCGTCTGAAAAACAACGGAAACTCTCATGAACAAGATGTTGAAACATTCCCTAAGTATCGGATTCATTACCGCCGCCCCGCTGGCCGCCGCCGATACCGCCCTACACTGCACCACCATTCAAGACAACGCCACCCGTTTGGCGTGTTACGACAACATCTACTCGGCGCAACTCCCCCCTCAATCCCCACTGCCGCAAGCGCAAACCGAAAGCACCAAAACACCGGTTGACCTCGAACAAAGCGTCCGCAAGAGCATTGAGAAAAAAGAAGCGGCCATCGTACTCGACAACCCTACCCATCCGAATATTTCAGACGACGTATTAAGCGAAACTGCCGACAGCTACACGCCTTTAAGCCTGATGTACGATTTGGATAAAAACGACACACGCGGCCTGTTGAGCGTACGCGAACACAACCCTATGTACCTCATGCCTGTTTGGTACAACAGCAGCCCCAACTACCACCCAGAATCCCCCAGTCGCGGTGTAACCACGCAGGAAAAATTCAGCGAGCAGAAACGCCTCGAAACCAAAATGCAGGTTTCCTTCAAAAGCAAGATTGCCGAAGATTTATTCAAAACCCGTGCCGACGTATGGTTTGGCTACACCCAAAAATCCGACTGGCAAATCTTCAACCAAGGCCGCAAATCCGCACCGTTCCGCAACACCGACTACGAGCCTGAAATCTTCATTACCCAACCCGTTAAAGCAGACCTGCCTTTCGGCGGCAAGCTGCGTATGGTCGGCGCAGGTTTTGTTCACCAATCCAACGGTCAAAGCCGCCCGGAATCGCGCTCATGGAACCGCGTTTACGCCATGACCGGCATGGAATGGGGCAAGCTGACCGTTATTCCTAGAGTTTGGATGCGCGCCTTTGACCAAAAAGGAGATGACGACGACAATCCGGACATCAACAAATACATGGGCTACGGCGACTTGAAAGTCCAATACCGCTTCAATGACAAACAAAATGTTTATTCCGTCCTGCGTTACAACCCCAAAAGCGGACGCGGTGCCGTTGAAGCGGCCTATACTTTCCCCATCAAAGGCAAACTCAAAGGCGTTGTCCGCGGCTTCCACGGCTACGGCGAAAGCTTGATTGACTACAACCACAAACAAAACGGCATCGGCTTCGGCCTGATGTTCAACGACTGGGACGGCATCTAAATGCCCCCATATTGTTTCAGACGGCCTTTGCAATCAAGGCAGCCGTCTGAAACAATGAAACAAAACAAGCCATTCGTTTAAAATACTCGTTTCCTAGCGTCCAAACGCGTATAATGCAAAGTTTGGGCAAAACTTGCCGGAATGAAACAAAGATGACAGAAGCCGCAGCCGAAAGCGGAAAAATCGCCAAGGCTTTAAAGAAATACCTAATTACAGGCGTGCTGGTTTGGTTGCCGATTGCTGTAACCATCTGGGCGATGAGCTATATCATCTCCGCCGCCGACAAACTGATCAACCTATTACCGGAAAGCTGGCAGCCCCAGCATTTCTGGGGGTTCAACATTCCCGGCTTGGGCATCGTCGCCGCCACAGTCGTCTTGTTCGTTACCGGTGTATTCGCCGCCAACGTATTGGGCAGACGGATTCTCGGCGCATGGGACAGCCTTTTAGGACGCATTCCCGTCGTCAAATCCATCTACTCCAGCGTTAAAAAAGTTTCCGAATCCCTGCTCTCCGACAGCAGCCGCTCGTTCAAAACCCCCGTACTGGTTCCCTTTCCGCAACCGGGCATTTGGACGATAGCCTTTGTTTCCGGCCATATCCCCGACAAACTCAAAGGCAGCCTGCCGCAAGACGACGACTATATTTCCGTTTACGTCCCAACCACGCCCAACCCGACCGGCGGCTATTACATCATGGTTAAAAAAAGCGACGTTCGCGAGCTGGACATGAGTGTGGATCAGGCATTGAAATATGTGATTTCACTGGGCATGGTCATGCCGGACGACTTACCGGTTAAAGCCCTACCTGCCCAAAAACCGTCTGAAGACGGTGATACCGAACATAACAATTAAGGTCTTCTTTTTTCAGACGGCCTTTCCTTCTTTTTCAAATTGAACAATATAAAAAGGTGATTTTATGCGTACCAACTATTGCGGCCTTATCAGCGAGCAATACTTAGACCAAACCGTTACCGTCAAAGGCTGGGTACACCGCCGACGCGACCACGGCGGTGTGATTTTTATCGACCTGCGCGACCGCGAAGGCATCGTTCAAGTCGTTATCGACCCTGACACTCCGGAAGCATTTGCCGCTGCCGACTCTTCCCGCAACGAATACGTTTTGAGCATTACCGGCCGCGTACGCAACCGTCCTGAAGGTACAACCAACGACAAAATGATTTCCGGCAAAATCGAAATCCTTGCCAAAGAAATCGAAGTCTTGAACGCTGCCGCTACGCCTCCGTTCCAAATCGACGATGAAAACATCAGCGAAAACGTTCGCCTGACCAACCGCGTTATCGACTTGCGCCGTCCTGCCATGCAACGCAACCTGCGTCTGCGTTACCAAGTGGCCATGGGCGTTCGCCGCTACTTGGACGCGCAAGGCTTCATCGACATCGAAACGCCGATGCTGACCCGCTCCACTCCGGAAGGCGCACGCGACTACCTCGTACCAAGCCGCGTTCATCCGGGCGAATTCTTCGCTCTGCCTCAATCTCCGCAATTGTTCAAACAATTGCTGATGGTTGCCGGTTTCGACCGTTACTACCAAATCACCAAATGTTTCCGTGACGAAGACTTGCGTGCCGACCGCCAACCTGAATTCACTCAAATCGACTTGGAAACCTCGTTCCTGAACGAGGATGAAATCATGGACATCACTGAAGGCATGGCCAAACAAGTCTTCAAAGATGCTTTGAACGTAGATTTGGGCAACTTCCCACGCATGCCTTACTCTGAAGCCATGTTCTACTACGGCTCTGACAAACCGGATATGCGCATCAACTTGAAATTCACCGAGTTGACCGACCTGATGAAAACGGAAGAATTTAAAGTCTTCCGTGGCGCCGCCGACATGAAAGGCGGCCGCGTGGTCGCTCTGCGCGTACCGAACGGCGCGAAATTCAGCCGCAAAGAAATCGACGAATACACTAAATTTGTCGGCATCTACGGCGCAAAAGGTCTGGCATACATCAAAGTAAACGATGTGAGCAACCTTTCCAACGGCGAAGACAGCGGCCTGCAATCTCCAATCGTGAAATTCCTGTCTGAAAACGCCCTGAAAGAAATCATCGAGCGTACCGGCGCGCAAAACGGCGACATCATCTTCTTCGGTGCGGACAAAACCAAAGTCGTGAACGAAGCCATCGGCGCATTGCGCATTAAAGTCGGCTTGGAACACGGCAAAGACAACGGCTACTTCGTAGACGAATGGAAGCCTTTGTGGGTTGTCGATTTCCCAATGTTCGAATACGACGAAGAAGCAGACCGCTACGTTGCCGTACACCATCCGTTTACCGCGCCAAAAGAAGGTCATGAAGACCTGATGGTTTCCGACCCTGCAAACTGCCTGGCCCGTGCCTACGACATGGTATTGAACGGCTGGGAAATCGGCGGCGGCTCTATCCGTATCCACCGTGCGGACGTACAAGAGAAAGTGTTTGCTGCGCTGAAAATCAGCCCTGAAGAGCAACAAGAGAAATTCGGCTTCCTCTTGGATAACCTGAAATTCGGCGCACCTCCGCACGGCGGCCTTGCATTCGGCCTCGACCGTCTGGTTACCCTGATGACCGGTGCCGAATCTATCCGCGACGTGATTGCCTTCCCGAAAACACAACGTGCACAATGTCTGCTGACCAATGCACCTAATGTGGTCGACGACAAACAACTTCGCGAGTTGAGCCTGCGTCTGCGTCAGAAAGCAGTTGAAACAAAAGAAGCATAATTTACCGGCTTAACCTTTAAAATATCAAGGCCGTCTGAAATTTTTGAAATTTCTTTCAAATCTTTCAGACGGCCTTTCTACATTTTGGTCGTTTATATATAATCAACTCGCAAACTGTTTTATTTTAAACGTTTACTTCAATGACGTTAGAGTATTAAAAACAACCGTTTGTAAGAAAAACAAACAAATAGACTTCGCAAGCAATATCATAGCTGTTATAACAATAAAGGAACCTGACAATGTTTCTGATACTAATGGGGCTGATACTGATTTTTTTTGTTACGTTGTTTATTATTACTTCGATTATTCATAAAAAACAGTTCGCCTACGACACACACAAAGATTATAACTATCCCTCCCTTCCCTCTACCGCGTATGCCACCCTCAAGGGTGGCAGCCTGACTTTGCCTGCTACTATCAGCGGACAAGATACCGTTATTGCCAAAATCCGCATCAAATCGACTTGGGCAGGATTGCTGATACTGCCTTTTGTTGAAACCATTTCATCTAAAGGCAAATGGAAGCAATATTTCGAATACAGCGCAAAAGGCGTGCGCTATATCAATCTGAGCGACACCTTTTCCGACAACGACAAAGCCATCCGCTTGGAAGGCAAATACCTGTCCTTGCCAGATCAAGAAATCGAACTCTCTGTTTATCCGCGTGAAAACCTCGACGGCAAAAAAATCCTTGTCCTCGCGCCTCATGCTGACGATGCTGAACTCAGCGCATACGGTTTGTACGAAAAACACGCCGCCAATTCAATGATCTGCACTTTAACCGCCAGCGAAGGCGGCAGCTTCCACTATGGCAATCTTTACAGCACATGCGACTTCGATACCCAGGCACAATATCTGCAAAAAGGCCGGATGCGCGTTTGGAACAGCCTAGCCGTTCCCCTTTTGGCCGGCGTGCCGTCTGAAAACATCCTGCAATTGGGCTACTTCGACAGCACATTGACCGCCATGCGCCAAAATCCGGAAAAAGAGATTAAATCGACCAAAATCGATACGACCGATGTCGATATTTTCCGCAGTGCCAATACCTCCCCATTGGCGAAACACCTCAAGCCCGGCTCAACTTGGAACAGCTTGGTAGACAACCTTGGCTATCTGATAGAAACGTTCCAGCCGGATATTATCGTGACGCCGTCCCCAAATATTGATACGCATCCCGACCACCAACATACTGCGCTGGCCGCCATCGAAGCCCTGCGTAAAATCGATTACCGCCGCGGCAATCTGTTTTTGCACACCATACATTATCTGAGCGACGACTTCCCTATCGGCAAAGTAGGGGCTTCCCTCAGCCTGCCGCCGCCCTCCGAGCAACCGTTTTACTTCCAAAGCATCTATTCCCATCCTTTGGATAAAGAAGAACAAAACCGCAAACTTCTCGCCCTTGATGCCATGAACGACATCCGCCCCAATTCAGACGGCTATATGCGTTGGAGCACCATGATATTCAAAGGTTTAAACAAACTACGGCACCACGTCCTCCATCTCGACAAAGACTTGGTCAACCGCTTTGTCCGCAGCAACGAATTCTTCTATACCGTCCCCATCAGCGATTTGTACCAAGAAGAGACGCTGAAACAAATCACCTATCAGGGCAAAGCCCAATAAACCGGAAAGGCCGTCTGAAAAAATGTTTCAGACGGCCTTTATCACACCTAATCAAAACAATAAAATCACCGCATTACAACGAAAAACACCAAGCCCAAATCCAAACGCGGCAACCCAAGTTATAATAAAACCCTTCCCATACGCCCCACATCATCATGCCGATTTACTTCATCGCCGATTTACACCTGAGCGAATCCCATCCTCAGCTGACCGCACTCTTCCAAAAATTTATCCAAGAAAAAGCCGTTCACGCCCAAGCCGTATACATTCTTGGCGACCTTTTCGATTTTTGGATCGGCGATGACGAAAACAGCCCTTTGGTTCAAACCATCAAACAAACCATCCGCGGCCTGACCGAGCGCGGCATTGCCTGCTATTTTATCCATGGCAACCGCGACTTCCTCATCGGCAAAGCCTTCGCCTGCGATACCGGCATGACCTTACTGCCCGAGTACGCCGTTATCGACCTGTTCGGCACACCCACCCTGCTCTGTCACGGCGACACCCTCTGCACCGACGACCATTCTTATCAAAAATTCCGCCGTACCGTCCATCAAAAATGGCTGCAATGCCTGTTCCTGCTCCTGCCACTCACACTCCGACTGAACATCGCCACCAAAATCCGCAAGCAGAGCAAACAGGACAAACAACACAAAACCGCCGACATCATGGACGTCAATCCAACCTTTACCCACGAAACCGTCCAACGCTTCCACACGCCCCTGCTCATTCACGGCCATACCCACCGCGAAAACATCCACCGCAATGCCGATTACACCCGCATCGTACTCGGCGACTGGCGCGACAATTACGCCTCCATTCTCGAAGTCGATGCCGAAGGCTACCGTTTTATCGCCTTATAAAACATCAGGCCGTCTGAAAACCGGTTTCCCGATTGTTCAGACAGCCTGACTGACAAACACCCTCAAACGGTTTACGCAAACCAACCGCGTATCCGCTCCAAACCACCAAAGCGCACGCACGCATCCGCATTCGCTTCGGTTTTCGGTTTCGCCCGATAAGCAATACCGAATCCCGCCTCCCGTATCATCGGAATATCATTCGCACCATCACCCATCGCCACCACCTGCCACGGAGCCAAACCCAGACGTTCACGGTATTCGCGCAACAAATCCGCCTTAGCCTGCGCATCGATAATCCGCCCTTTCAGACGGCCTGTCAGCTTGCCGTTTTCCACTTCCAACACATTCGCAAAATGGAAATCCAAGCCCAAACGCCGTTGCAGACGTTCCGTAAAGAACGTAAATCCGCCCGACACCAGCATAAACTTCACATCATTCCGTTTACACTCTTCCAACAAAAATTCCGCGCCCGGCGACAGCTGCAACACATTCTCGTACACTTCTTCCAACACACGCTCGTCCAAACCGGCCAGCAAAGCCACACGCTTACGCAAAGACTGCTCAAAGTCCAGCTCACCGCGCATCGACTGCTCCGTAATCGCTGCCACTTCATCCTTTAGCCCGACACCGGACGCAATCTCATCCACACACTCAATCGTAATCAGTGTCGAATCCATATCGCTGACAATCAGTCCCAAATCAGCAAAAGCCACATCCGGCAACACCGCACCATCTATCTGCTGCGCAATCAACGCAGCCCGCATCTCGTCCGTCCATTCAAAATCATCATCAACCGGCAGACGCAATACCGACTTTCCTAATGGTGCAGACACCAAACCGCCAAACGCCGACCAGTCGCAAACGCCTAAATCCCCATGCTGCAACACCAAAACTTTCTTCATCTCATTCTCCTCATACCCCAAAACCTTTACAAACATATCGGGTACACATTCAGCCTAAAACCCCAAACCGTATTTTTGCAAAGGCCTTAAAAAACCAAAACAACATTATAGCCGAACAACCCCGAAAATTTTCAGACGGCCTGTCGCTTGATTCCCTTAACTAGTTTAATTTCAAAAATACCTTCAAAAACCATAAAAACAACATAAATCCGCTAAAAACCCTCAAAATCTTGTTATTAAATTACAAAACAACAAAATTACCGTAAAATATAATTATTATTATTTTATTTTAATTATAGAAAGACGTTCATGAACGCCCCAACCCTTAAAACATTAGCACTCATTATTGCCACTCTGCCCTATGCAGCCTTAGCAGAAAACACGGCAACACCCCGGCCCGAACAAACTGCCGAGCTGCAAACTGTCAACGTAACCGGCAAAAACCGTTCTACCCGCACCGAAAACCGCGACTCCTACACAACTTCAGCCATGCGTACCACCACCGGGCTTGCCTTGTCTCCGAAAGAAACGCCGCAGTCGGTAAGCGTGATTACCAAGACACAAATCAATGAGCAGGGGATTACCAACTTGGTTGATGCCCTGAAAACCACCACCGGCGTAAACGTCATCCGTGATGCCGGCATTCCGCGCTTCCAATCGCGCGGGTTCTATATCGACCAAATCGAAGAGGACGGAATCTCATCTACCGTCCCCGGCGCCATCAACAATCCGATGTATGACGCGCAAAGCATGAACGACATCGCCGTTTACGACCATATCGAAGTCGTGCGCGGTGCGACCGGGCTGACGCAGGCAAACGGCGAGCCGGGTGGTACGTTGAACGCCGTACGCAAACGCCCCACCGGCGAACGCATTATTCAGAGTGAAGCCCAAATCGACCGCTTCGGTAAAGTCCGCACCACGGGGGACTTTTCAGGTCGTCTGAACGATGAAAGCACTTTGCGCGGCCGCGCCGTCGTCGCATTGGAACGCGACAAAAATTTCAAAGACCGCGTCAAAGGCGGCAATGCCACGCTTTACGGCGTGATGGACGCATCCGTCGGCGACAACACCAAAATCACTTGGGGCGGCCTCTATCAACGCAAACACACCAAGCCCGACGATTGGGGCGTGGCATTGAACCTGCCGCGCGATACTTATCTGAGCTACAACTGGAACAAAGGCGTTTACGACAAAGCGAACGCATTCGCCGAAGTGGAACATTATTTCAATGACAACTGGCGTTATACCGGCAAGCTGGATTACAACTACAACGAAAATACCAAGAAAAACAGCGGCATTTACAATACGTCCACGTCCTACGCAGGCTACACGCCCGGCGGCGCATTAGCCTCTGGCTGGTTAAGCCGTTACGACAATGATGAGAAACAACTGACCTTCAAAAATAATTTGAACGGCAAATTTGAAATTATAGGCGTGCCGCAGGAAATCTTTACCGAATACACTTACACGCACACCAAAAACAACGGCAGCCGCCGTCAATACAACCCGGGAGTTTCCTTCGACCCGATGACCTTTACCGGCAACGAAATCGCCGAACCCGCCGACTGGCACGCCACACCTTATCAGATGTATTGGGAAACCCATTCCAAACGCACCACCCACGCGCTGCTTTTGGGCTTCCGTTTCAATATGTTGAAAGAAAAACTGCACATCATGGCAGGTACGCGTTGGAACCACATCAAATCGAAATATATAACCGACTATTTCTACACGGGCGGCAAGATAGACAGCGATCCCGATTCGGTTACCGACCGCAAAACCGTCCGTTTCAATCCTTATTTCGCCGTTACCTACGATTTGACGTCGAACCAAAGCCTGTATGCCAGCTACACATCCATCTTCAAACCGAACAGCAATCAGCGCAAAGACAAATCCTATCTTGAACCCGTTACCGGCGCGAACTACGAAATCGGCTGGAAGGGAGAATGGTTTGACCGCAAGCTGAATACCTCGCTTGCCCTGTTTGACATCGAACAGAAAAACCGCGCGGTGCAGGTTTGGGATACGGCAGACCAAAAATGGTATTGGGAACCCGTCGGCAAAGTCCGCAGCCGCGGCATCGAAGCCGAAATATCCGGCAACCTGAGCGAAGATTGGAAACTGTTTGCAGGTTATACGTTCAACCGGTCCAAATATCTTGAAGCGGAAAGCAAAGGCACCGTCCCCGCAGGCACTAATTTCAGCCTGCACACGCCAAAACACATGCTGCGCCTCCACACCAGCTACAACCTGCCGTTTGACGGCAAAAAATGGACCATCGGCGGCGGCGTAACCGCACAAAGCAAAACCGCCAGCCTCTACGGCGTGAAGCGCGGCGGTCATGCGGTATTCAATGCCAACATTGATTATCAGGCATCGAAAAACCTGAAACTTGCACTGATTTCGACCAACCTGTTCAACCGTTACTACTACGAGAACAACAAAGTCAGCAGCAAAGGCGCGAACAACTACTATGGCCAACCGCGCAACGTCATGTTCAAAGTCGATTACAAGTTCTAATCTCACTTGATTCAAAGGCCGTCTGAAACCGATTCTTTCCGTTTTCAGACGGCCTTTTCCAATCAAACTCTTTTAACCTTGATATAAAGCAAACAGTCTAAAAAATTTTCTCAACCGAAAAAAATTCCTGTTGATTTTTTTCACCGTTTCGATATAGTTATTTATGGCTAGTTTGATACTACCCTTTGTATCTAGCTTTCATTGCATTACCACCTCCATTCGTTGCCAACGGCTCCCTTTCCGGCGGCAACTTTTTTTGACCCGATGGTTTGGCAAAATCAAAATTGAATCAAATAAAATGATTCGGAGATTTAAATTTAATTTTTAAAACAAAACGGATTATAAAAAATAACTGCTCAATTTAAACAGATATTGCCGCTAATATTTAAAAACAAACAGATCTTTCTTTATCAAGGACCTCATCAAATGCATCATTCTGAAAAACTATTCAAACTGAGCACACTTGCCCTCTGCCTTGCCGCATTGCCCCAAGCCGCACAAGCTGCCGAAGAGGTACAACAGGCTGAAGTGGAACAAGTTACCGTAGTGGGTAAAAACAAAAGCCTGCGCACTGAAAGTCAAAACAGCTACACAGTATCCGCCCTGCGCTCAACCACGGGGCTGGTCCTCTCTCCGCGGGAAATTCCCCAATCTGTCAGCGTCATTACTAAAAAACAAATTGAAGACCAGGGCATCACCGACTTAGAAGGTGCGTTGCAAAACGCTACCGGCATCAATGTTTTCAAAAGTGGCGGACGCACGCATTTCATGTCGCGCGGCTATTTTATCGAACAGTTTGAAGAAGACGGTATTGCCACTCAACTCGGCTCTCCCGGTGGATTCGGCTTAGGCGGCCCGGCCGGCGACCCGACCAGTGCAACAGATATGGCAATGTACGACCACATTGAAGTGGTGCGCGGTGCGGCAGGTTTGACACAGGCAAACAACGAACCCGGCGGCACGGTAAACGCCGTCCGTAAAAAGCCGACTGCAAAACGCCAGCTTTCCGCCGATTTGATGGCAAACTCATGGGGCAAAGTAAACAGCGTCTTTGATGCATCCGGTACCTTAAGCCAAGAACACGGCCTGCGCGGACGCTTTGTCGGCTCGGTTGGCAGTAACAAAACTTTCAAAGATCAATCCGGCGGCCGCGACATCCTGCTTTACGGCGTGATGGACAAAGACATCGGCGACAACAGCAAACTTACTTGGGGCGTAAGCTATCTCAACCAAACCGAAACACCCGATCCTGACGGCCTGCCTATGCGTGCAGACGGCAAAGAGTGGAAACGCAGCCGCTATCTTGGTGCGGATTGGAACGAAGCCCGCCTGAAAAAATACAATCTCTTTGCCGAGTTTGAACATTATTTCAACGACAACTGGAAACTGAGCAGCAAGTTGGACTGGCGCAAGAACACCAGTTCAAAAGAATATTACACGCTGGGCGGCACAGGTAACGGCATCAGCACAGACGGCCTGGGAACCACATACAGCTTCGACCGTTACGATGCAGGCAACCGCCAGTTTACTTTTCAAAACAACCTGACCGGCCGCATCTTCGCCTTCGGACAAAGCCACGACCTCTTCTTCATGCACAGCTATTCCAAAGAGAAGATGAACACGGGCAACCGCTGGTTCGACGACAGCAGCACCTATAACGCAGATGCGTTCAACGGCAGCGAAAAAGCCAAACCCGATTGGGATGCCGATACCGCCAAGTCACGCGGCGGCAACGGCAGCTACCGCACCCACGCCTTCGGTTTGGGCGCGCGCATCAATCCTACCGACAAACTGCACGTCATTGTCGGCGGACGCTATACCAACTGGCACCGCAACCTCTATTGGGACAGAAACCTCAAAGACAGCTCGGAAGGCACCTATTATGCGCTCAAACGCAACCGCTTCATCCCCTATGCCGGCATCACTTACGATATCACGCCCAAGCAAAGCGTTTACGCCGCCTACACATCCATCTTCAAACAAACGATGAACCGCGACTACAACGACAACCTTCTGCCGCCGATTATGGGCCGCAACTACGAAATCGGCTGGAAAGGCGAATGGAACGAAGGTCGTCTGAATACTTCCGTCGCCCTCTACCGCACCGACAAAGACAACAACAACCAACGCGTCAATGCCCGTCCGCACCCTTATTGGGAACCGCTGGATCAAAGCAGCCGCGGCTTGGACGCCGAAATCTCCGGCAGCCTGACCGACCGTTGGCAGGTTTACGCAGGCTACACCTTCAACCGCAGCACCAACCGCAACAGCGTCGGCGACAATGTTGAATCGCGCCGAAAAGGCTACAACTTCAGCAGCCATACGCCGAAACATATGTTCCGTCTCTACACCAGCTATATCCTACCGATGGATGACGGCAAATGGACGGTCGGGCTGGGGGTAAAGAGCAGCAGCAAAACCGCCAATTCCTACGGCTCCATCAAGCAAGGCGGCTACACGGTTTGGAACACCAACGTCCAATACCGCCCGAGCAAAAACCTGCAACTGGGGCTGGCGGTCAACAACCTGACCGACAAACGCTACTACGAAAACCAATACAGCCGTGCCGCCAACAGCGGCAGCTTCTACGGCGAACCGCGCAACGCCGTGTTCAGCCTGAAGTGGAAGATGTAGTCGCCGTATGAAATAAGGCCGTCTGAAAGTATAGTGGCTTAACTTTAAACCAGTACGGCGTTGCCTCGCCTTGCCGTACTATCTGTACTGTCTGCGGCTTCGTCGCCTTGTCCTGATTTAAATTTAATCCACTATACAATCCCGATTTCAGACGGCCTTTCATTATCGATACAAACACCCCCATGAACATCCTCAAAAAATTCTTCCGACTCGCCCGTCCTTTCTGGACGGGGGCGCACGGGCGCATCCAATGGCTGATGCTCGCCGTCCTCATCGGCTTCACCCTTTGTTCCATCACCATCAGCGTTTGGATCGCCGCGTGGGACAAACGTTTCTACGACGCGCTGGCTGCGTTTGACGGCGCGTCCATGCCCGCGCTCATCGTCGAATACCTCGGCTACATGGCGATGATTATCGGCTGCATCGTCTGCGGCGACTGGCTGCAAAAACGCCTCATCTTCCGCTGGCGCACCCACCTGACCGAACAATTCCAGCAAAACTGGCTCGAAGGCCACAAACACTACCGCCTGCGCCTGACCGGCGAACCCGACAACCCCGACCAGCGCATCGCCGAAGACATCTACCTCATCGCCGACAAAAGCATCGGGCTGTTCCGCTCCTTCATCAATAATATTGCCAAATTCAGCGCGTTCGTCGCCGTATTGTGGACGCTCTCCGGCGTGCAGACCTTCAACATCGGCGGGCGCGACATCACCATACACGGCTACCTCGTCTGGGTTGCCCTGATTTATTCCGTCATCAGCACCCTGATTGCCCACCTCGTCGGCCGCAAACTCAAAAACCTCAACATCGACCGCCAGCACCGCGAAGCCGACTACCGCGCCGCCCTCCTGCGTGTGCGCGACCACGCCGAACAAATCGCCTTTTACAACGGCGGCGAAGCCGAAACAGGCCGTCTGAAACAACGTTACCTCCGCATCCGCGACAACTGGCGGCGGCTTACCAACTGCGAATTCCGCCAAGAAACCTTCTGGGCGACCTACGTGCGCATCAGCATCTTCATCCCCATTCTCGCCACCCTGCCCATGTACCTCGCCAAAACCATGACCTTCGGCGACATGATGCAGACGCGCACATCGTTTGCCCGCGTTCAAGACAGTTTTGGCTGGTTTACCGATGCATACCGCCGCCTGATTGAATGGGCGGCAGTCATCGAACGGCTTTCCGGTTTTCAGACGGCCTTGGAACAAGCAGAACAAAAAAGCCCCTCCCTTCAGTCACACCAAACAGATTTGCCGCATCATCGCGGCAAGGCAGTCCTGCAAAACCTTACCATCCACACCCAAACCGGCAGTCCCCTGCTTACTGATATTCACCTCCAAGCCCGTTCTCCGGAATGGGTATTGCTTGAAGGGCGAAGCGGCATCGGCAAATCCACGCTGCTTCGCGTGCTTGCCGGTTTATGGCCGTATTATCACGGCAGTTTTTCCCTTGAAGGCAGCCGCCTGTTTTTCCCGCAACGCCCTTACCTGCCTGCGGACACATTGCGTCAAACTGTCAGCTATCCCTATGCGGCCTGCCAAGACGACCATTTGATTCAAACCGTTTTGGAACAAGTCGGCTTAAGCAGCCCCACGGGTAGGCTGCACACGTTGATGAACGATTTGGACACTTCATACGAATGGCACAGCATCCTCTCCGGCGGCGAACAGCAACGCCTCAGCCTTGCACGCGCACTGCTGCACAAACCGCAAATCCTGTTCCTAGATGAAGCCACCAACCAGCTTGATGACGAATCCGCCCTGATGTTGATGCAGACCCTCAAGCAACATTTGCCCGATACTTTGGTCATCGGCATCAGCCACCAACCCAAGATTAAAGCCCTGTTTGATAGCTCACTGAATTTGAATGAAAAAATTATTTAAATGTTAAAATGTGCAAAACTCTTGCTTTCAATCCTAACAAGGGATATAGTACCAAGTAACTAGTTCTTATTGATGAGAGCTACTCCTTGGATACTTGCCTCCGGTTCTCCAACCCGGGGGCATTTTTTTGCGTTTTTATTTTGTGTCTGTATGAATAGGATAAAGACGAAACACCCACCACAAATCAACAGACAAATCGAACCGCAAACTGCGTTTTCCAAACGCTCAGGCCGTCTGAAATCCTCTCTCCAATATCGTTAATCCCATATTTCAGACGGCCTGTTTAACCGTCCCTTGCAAAGCTTGGCACAAGCACCGCTGACCGACGGCAATTAATTACTATATAATCAAATGCATTGTTACCCTACAAAGGAGCCACACCATGACCACAAAAATTAAAATTGGTATCGTCGGTGCAACCGGTTATACAGGCGTTGAATTGTTGCGCCTGCTCAGCAGCCACCCCAACGCAGAAGTCACTGCCGTCACCAGCCGAAGCGAAGCCGGTATTGCGGTTGCCGACTACTTTCCCAGCCTGCGCAGCATTTACGACCTTGCATTCCAAACGCCCGAAGATGCAGGGCTTGACCGTTGCAACCTCGTGTTCTTCGCCACGCCCAACGGCGTGGCCATGAAAGAAGCACCGGCCCTTGTCGAAAAAGGCGTACGCGTGATTGACCTGTCTGCCGACTTCCGCATCCGCGACATCCTAACATGGGAAAAATGGTACAAAATGACCCATGCCGCGCCGCAACTTGTTTCCCAAGCAGTGTACGGCTTGTGCGAACTTTACAAAGACGACATCTCCAAAGCCATGTTGGTGGCCAATCCGGGCTGCTACCCTACCTGCGTTTCCCTGCCCTTATTGCCACTGCTTCAGGCTGGCCGTCTGAAAACCAACGCGCCTCTGATTGCCGACTGTAAATCCGGTGTTTCCGGTGCAGGCCGCAAAGCCAGCACCCATGCCCTGTTGTGCGAAGCAGGCGATAACTTCAAAGCCTACGGCGTCAGTGGCCACCGCCATTTGCCTGAGATCCGACAAACCCTGTCCGGACTTCAAGATCATGTTTCAGACGGCCTGATTTTCGTGCCACACCTTGTTCCGATGATACGAGGCATGCATGCCACCCTGTATCTGCACCTGCAAGAACATACCGATCCTGAAGCCTTACTGCGCGAATACTACCGCGACAGTCCTTTTGTCGATATCCTGCCTTCAGGTTCGACACCTGAAACCCGCAGCGTGCGCGGCGCCAACCTTTGCCGTATCAGCGTTCAAAGAGCGCCCGATCAAGACGATGTGTGGATTGTTCTTTCCGTCATCGACAACTTGGTTAAAGGCGCAGCCGGTCAAGCCATGCAGAATATGAACATTATGTTCGGTCTGCCCGAAACCACCGGCCTGACTAATGCACCATTGATGCCTTAATATCATCTTATTGAAAACACAAGGCCGTCTGAAACTTTGATTGTTCAGACGGCCTTTATCAATTCATTCACAAACATCACTCATACACCACGCCGGCAAGCATTTCTTCTTCATTCAAGTTGCCGTACTGTTGCTCCCAATCGTGGGTAGCCTCCACCATATCACATTCTTTAGCAAAAGCCAGCAGCCTGCCATCCATCTGATCCAGACTCAAGCTGCCCAAGCGTTCGCATTCCGAAGCCGTCAGATTACCGTCCGCCTCATGCGCCTCCGAAGATCCGAAAGGCAGAGCAAAAAAACCCAGTACCAACGCCAGCAGCACCCAAAAAGTATTTTTACGCGAACGAGTCATTTCACACCTCTCATCATAATCATATAGCAGGTTTAAATCAGAAAAACTAAACCAAATAAAATTAAACTAAGAAAAATCGAACAGAAAATTAGAAATATCGATTTATCTAAGACAAATCGAATAATACTAAGAAAAAATAGAATATGCAATACTTTTTCTTAGATGAAGTAATTTTTTTCTTACAATTTTATAAAAACTAAGGTAAAATACACTCAAATCGTCCAAACCATATAAAAAACATACCTCCATAAAGGCATAAACATGGATACCTTTAAAGACCGCCTGGCTTTCTTATGGAAAGATGAAGCCCGCCAAGCCAAAATCGCCGCCGACATCGATATGACCATCGCCGGATTCAGCCGTATCTGGAACGAAGGCGGCCTGCCGAAATCAGAAACACTAAAAAAAATCAAACAACTTAAAGGCTGCAGCATAGACTGGCTGTTGACAGGCGAAGGTTCTCCCTTCCCCGATTCCGAAGCCCCAAAAGCCACGGCAACCGACACACTGGGCAATCCTGTCGATATAGACGAATTTGTCTTCGTACCGCGTTACGACATCCAGGCCGCAGCCGGACACGGTCAGCTCGTCGGCGACGAACAGCCCATGTTCGCCATGGCGTTCCGACGTTATTGGATTGAAAATTATGTGACGCGCGACATCAAAAACCTTTCCGTTATCTCAGTCAAAGGCGACTCGATGGAAGGCGTGCTGAATGATGGCGACACCATCCTCATCAATCACGGCCAAACCACACCGCGCGACGGCCTCTATGTTTTGCGCCTCAACGAAAACCTTTTGGTCAAACGCCTGCAACTGATACCCGGTGGCATCGTCAACGTCATTTCCGCCAACGAAGCCTACCCTACTTTTGAAATCGACTTGAAAAACCCGACCGACGACGTTGCCATCATCGGCCGTGTCGAATGGTTTGGCAGAAGCATCTAAATCTGACATACTGGTGCTTGAAATTTCTGCCATGCCCTCCATGTAAGCTGGCAGACCCTGTCTGCACAAGCTTGCCTTGACTAACGGTTTGCGCGACAATAGTAAAAATATTCATATAAAAGGAATCACATCATGTCAGACGAAAGCCCTATTATCTTTACTGACAGCTGCTGCACCAAAGTTGCCGACCTGATCGCCGAAGAGAACAATCCCGATTTGAAATTGCGCGTATTCGTCAACGGCGGCGGTTGCTCCGGCTTCCAATATGGTTTTACCTTTGATGAAATCAAAAACGACGACGATTTTGAAATCCAGAAAAACGGCCTGACGTTCTTGGTTGACCCGATGAGCTACCAATATTTGGTTGGTGCGGAAATCGACTACACCGAAAGCCTGCAAGGTTCTCAATTCGTCATCCGCAATCCGAATGCAGAGACAACTTGCGGTTGCGGTTCGTCCTTCTCCGTATAAACAATCCGTTTTTGCCACAAAAACAGGCCGTCTGCATCTTCAGACGGCCTGTTTTTGTGAATTTATTTTAAACAATTTTAGATTTACTTTATAATAATAATATCGGGCGTGAATATTTACTCTACAATAGACATAACATTGGACATGTATGTTTCCATATAAATAAAAAATTATTGTCCAGCCGATTAACGACACAAAGGCAAACCGTACCTGGTCTGCCTGAGACTGCAGCCTCTGTTTTGGCTCGTATCATAAGCCAAAACAGCTCAAACACAATAACAAAACCTTAGGCTAAACCCATTTGGTTGACGCAGTCGAAATACTCATGGGATATTAATGAACAAACAAGAAAAATTTTTCGACGTATACGTTTCCTATCCTCCGAACACGGATAGGGAGCTCATCCACGCCTGCCTGTATGAGAACCTGCCCGAAAACGAAGTCGAGAGCCTGATTCAAGCCTTGGCTGAGCGTCCGCAAGCGATTGTGGCCGAAAAATGTACCCAAGATGAGCGCGAAAATGCGCAGCATTACTTCAGCTATTTGGGTTTGGACGTGATCGTCCGTCAGTCTATGGAATTGGAAGCAGTTGAAGAAGAAACTGTATCGGCAGCCAATACTCCCGACCCTATCCAATGCCCCGTCTGCATGACGATTATTGACGAACTAGATGCACAGGAATGTAAAACCTGCCACTTTGATTTGACAGAAAAAAATGAGCTGGCCATCCAGCGCAAACGCATTGAATGGCAGGAAAAAATCTCTTTCGAGCATAAAAAACAAACCGAAATTGCCCACAAGCTCAAATACGAACGCGAGCAGGAAGAGAAAAAGCTGCGCAAGAAAATCCGTGCCGAGTTGGAATCCCAATTACGCGAAGAGTTAGGCCAAAATCCTGAGCTGGCCGCACTTGCAGCGAGGAAGAAAACACAGTTTCTGCTTACAATGGCTATCGTATTCGCCGTTTTGAGCCTGCTTGCACTCGGCTATATCGCTGCAAAATTCTTCTAAACTGATTTCAAAACTTAAGGCCGTCTGAAAACAGATTTTCAGACGGCCTTTTATTTCCTTATGGATTGAATCATTTCAATCAAGCCTCTTGCACATCCACATCCACCGACCATCTGATTTTGCCGTCGCGGTTTTGCTGCAACACCTGCACCCACAAACTTACGGCGCGGTGCAAATCCTGTCGGGATGTTGATTCAAGGAAGATTTGCGCGCGTTCGCGTTCAGCGAGGCGCACCATCAGCATCGGAGCGGCACCAAACTGGGAGACGCTTTCGGGCAAAAGCGGAGCGAGGGTTTCTTTAGCGGCGTTGAGAAATTCCATCGCATCGGCAACGCGCGGCGCATCGGCACGGACGGCCGTCTGAAAACCGAAAGGCGGCATGGCGAACATTTTTCGCTCGTTCAATTCGTTTTCGGCAAACACGGCGTAGTCCTGCGCTTTGACGGCGGCGAAGACGGGATGTTCGGGCAGTTGGGTCTGTATCAACACCTTGCCAGGTTTGTCAGCGCGCCCCGCCCTGCCGGACACTTGCATCAGCTCGGCAAACAGCCTTTCCGGCGCGCGAAAGTCCACGCTGTACAGGCTGCCGTCGGCGTTCAACACGATAACGAGGTTGAGTCGCGCGAAATCATGGCCTTTGGCGAGCATCTGCGTGCCGACCAGAATGTCGATTTCGTTGTCGGCGATACGGCGGTACAAATCCGCCCAGTCGTTTTTGTGCGCCGTGCTGTCCCTGTCGACGCGGACGACGGTTGCTTTAGGGAGAAAGGCGCGCAGGGTTTCTTCGACGCGCTGCGTGCCGTGGCCGACGGCGGTCAAGTCTTGGTTGCCGCAGTCGGGGCATTTAAACGGGATGGGTTCGCGGTGGTCGCAGTGGTGGCAGCGTAGTTGACGGGCGCGTTGGTGCAGCACCATTTTGGCGGAGCAGTTCGGGCAGCCGAAGGTATGGCCGCAGTCGCCGCAAAACAGCGCGGGTGCAAAGCCGCGCCGGTTGAGGTACACCAGCGACATGCCGCCTGCTTCAAAGTTCTGTTTCAAAAGCTGCAAGGCTTGCTGAGAGAAGCCGTTGTCGAGTTTCAGACGGCCTACATTAAGTATTTCCACTTGCGGCAGTTGCGCTGAAGCATGGGCGCGCTCGGTCAGTTGCAACAGGCGGTAGGCGCCGCTTTGTGCTTTGTGCCAGCTCTCCAAGCTGGGCGTGGCGCTACCCAACACGACGGGACAGCCGCTCTGCTTCGCCCGCCACACCGCCAAATCGCGGGCGTGGTAGCGCAATTCGTTGTCTTGTTTGAACGAGCCGTCGTGTTCCTCATCGACCACAATCAGCCCGACATCAGGCAAAGGTGTGAACACCGCCAACCGTGTGCCAATCACCAGCTTCGCCTGCCCCAACATAGCGCGCAAATAATCCTGCGTGCGCTTGCCCGCAGCCATCTGGCTGTGCAACACGGCGGTCGGCACATCGGCAAAACGGTTTTCCACCCGCTTCAAAAGCTGCGGCGTGAGGTTGATTTCCGGCAACAAAAACAACACTTGCCGCCCCTGCGCCAACACTTTCGCCATCGCATCGAAATACACTTCGGTCTTGCCGCTGCCGGTGATGCCGTACAGCAAAAACGGTTGAAATTTACCAAAGGCCGTCTGAATTTCATCGGAAGCCTTCTGCTGGTCGGCATTTAATACAAATTCAGAGTGCGAAGCCTGGCCATTACACGACCTTAAAACGGGCTTCGCCGCTTCCGTCGTTTTAATCCAACCCTGTTCCGCCCAATCTTCGATTAATTTCGCCGCCTGCGCGTTCACCTGCTTCAACGCCGCCATCGTCATTTCGCCCGACAGCAACGCGTCCCACAAAGCCGCTTTTTTGTTGAACCGAGCCGGCGGCGGCGTTTGCGCCCTGCCCGCTTCGTTCAAAGCATAAAACAACGGCGGCTGCGGCATTTCCACCGCGCGCGTTTCCTTCAAACCCTGCGGCAGTGCGGCAAACACCGCCTGCCCCATCGGATAGTGGTAATAACGCGACGTAAATGCCAACAAATCACGCCAGCTTTGAGGCAACGGCTTTTCTTCTACAAAGGCCGTCTGAACGCTCAAAATCCGCGCCGTATCCATATTAGGCGCGATATCCGTTTCCCACACAATCCCGACAACGGTTTTATTGCGAAAAGGCACAAGCACCCGCGTTCCCGGAGGAAGCGGCTCGGAATGCGAATAAGTCAAAAGGCCGTCTGAAAGCGGCACGTTTACGGCAATACGGTGGTAGAACATACAAACAAATCAAATTATTTTTTCGTATTTTAACAGCCGAAAGCTATTTTCAGACGATAATTTGAGCCTTAGTACAATGCAGACATGACGGAGGTTTGATACAATGCCTTATTTCAACACACGCAAGTCTCTCGCATGAAAACCAAGTTAATCAAAATCTTAACGCCGTTTGCCGTCCTTCCTTTGTTGGCATGCGGTCAACCTGCCGTATCCAACGCCAACGCAGCGCCTGCACCTGCTGCCAAAGCGGAAGCGCCCGCCGACAAATCCGTTGCCGCTTCTTTGAAAGCGCGCCTGGAAAAAGTCTATGTTGCCCAAGATTTGAAAGTTTTGAGCGTCAGTGAAACACCGATTAAAGGCATTTATGAAGTTGTCGTCAGCGGCAAACAAATCATCTATACCGATGCCAAAGGCGACTATATGCTTGTTGGCGACCTCATCAACGTCAACACGCGCCAAAGCATGACTGAAGAACGCGCTGTCGATTTGAACAAAATCGACTTCGCTTCCCTGCCTTTGGACAAAGCCATCAAAGAAGTTCGTGGCAACGGCAAATTGAAAGTCGCTGTTTTCTCCGATCCGGACTGCCCGTACTGCAAACGCTTGGAGCATGAGTTTGAAAAAATGACCGACATCACGATTTATACCTTCATGATGCCGATTCCAAGCCTGCACCCTGATGCCGCGCGCAAAGCCGAGCTGTTGTGGTGTCAACCTAATCCGACCCAGGCATGGATCGACTGGATGCGCAAAGGCAAACTCCCAAGCGGAAAAGCAAACTGCGAAAATCCTGTTGCGGAAACCACTTCATTGGGCGAACAATTCGGCTTCAACGGCACGCCGACCGTGGTCTTCCCTAACGGCCGCAGCCAAAGTGGTTACAGCCCTATGCCCCACCTCAAAGAAATCATCGAGAAAAACCAGTAATACAGGATTTAATCTCCATACAGGACGCTTTACGCGTCCTTTTTTCATATCGCCCGCCATCAACTGCCTTCAGACGGCCTCGATACAGACAAATACAAAAAAGGACGTGTCCAACACGTCCTTTTTTCCCTTTTACCTTACAGGTAGAATTTTTCAATCACTTTCAGGTTTTCATCCAATTTGTACACCAGCGGCTGACCGGTTGGGATTTCCAAGCCCATGATGTCTTCGTCGGAAATGCCTTCGATGTGTTTTGCCAACGCACGCAGGGAGTTGCCGTGTGCCGCAACCAATACACGTTTGCCGCTCAAGATGGCCGGAGCGATTTGGTCTTCCCAGAAAGGCAAGACGCGCTCGAGAGTAACTTTGAGGTTTTCGCCATCAGGTACGACATCGCTAGGCAGGTTGGCATAGCGGCGGTCGTTGTGGGCGGAATGCGGGTCTTTAGGATCGAGCAGCGGAGGCAGGGTGTCGTAGCTGCGGCGCCAGATGTGGACTTGCTCGTCGCCGTACTTTTCTGCGGTTTGTTTTTTATCCATACCTTGCAGCTGGCCGTAGTGGCGCTCGTTCAAACGCCATGATTTGATTTGTGGAACAAACAGTTGGTCGGATTCTTCCAAAACGATGTTACAGGTTTTGATGGCACGGGTCAGAACGGAGGTAAAGGCGATGTCGAACTCGTAGCCCTTCTCTTTTAGCTTTTTACCTGCTGCTGCGGCTTCTGCCAAACCTTGCTCGCTCAGCTTGACGTCGCGCCAGCCAGTGAAAAGGTTTTTCGCGTTCCATTCGCTTTGTCCGTGACGGATGAATACTAATTCCATGATTGTTTGCTCCAATGAAGTTTGGGAAAGGGTATTTATAGCACACTTTGCCGCCGCGCTGATAACGCCGGCGGTTTCTTTTGATATGTTGCAAGTTTGCTTCTAATCTTCAGACGGCCTTGTCGGAAGGTAAACGTCAAAACGCGTGCTTTTGCCTGTGTATTGATAAGCAGGTTTGCGCCCGTCGAGAAATTCACCCAAGCGTGGGCGTTTGACGACAATGCGCTTTTTGGCAGTATTCAACGCTGCGTCCAGAAGCTCTGCTTCGTCTTGTGCCGCGCCGACCAAGTCG
The DNA here is from genome assembly GCF_051958545.1 of Neisseria sp. P0009.S010. Classification (NCBI taxonomy): domain Bacteria; kingdom Pseudomonadati; phylum Pseudomonadota; class Betaproteobacteria; order Neisseriales; family Neisseriaceae; genus Neisseria; species Neisseria sp. P0009.S010. The sequence continues at coordinate 191,792 of NZ_JBQCVH010000004.1, read as the reverse complement.
TGAAAATAAGCCATTTCTTTTTTCACGGCGGCGGTTTTGCGGCGATCCGGATACATCGGGTCAAGGTACACTACATCGGGCCTGCCGTTTTGAGTAGCCAATTTCTGCATCAAATCAACGGAATTACCGAAATGTAAAGTAATGCGTTGGGCAATCTCCCGTGTCTCTTCACTTTGCCCTGCCCTGTTGAGGCCGTCTGAAAGTAGATAGGCAACGGCAGGATTTTGTTCAAAAGTTTGCACCTTCAAACCCAACGAGGCAAGCACAAAACTGTCGCGCCCCAGTCCGCCGGTAGCGTCCCAGACAGTCGGTTGCGCAGTGTGGTTGATGGCTTTGGCAATCAATTCGCCTCCGCCTTTAGTACGCCGATAATGGGCGGCACCGCCATCAAAATCAACGCGGACACGGCCTTTTTCACCGGCGCGGCACAAGCTGATGCCGCTTTCGTCAGCGATAAGGAAACTGCCTTCTTCAGGCTGCCGGTCGATAACGGTCAGCCCGAAAGGCGCAGCAAGGCTGCGAAGTTCGGCAGATGTGGTTTCGTCAAAATAAATCTTGTACATAAGGCTTATGTTTCAGACGGCCTTGAAAACTCAGGCCGTCTGAACGTTTTAATTGATGTCTAGGCGTTCCATGCGGTAGCGCATAGAGCGGAAGCTGATGCCCAAAAGTTTGGCGGCTTGGGTACGGTTGTAACGGGTTTGCTGCAAAGCCTGCTCGATGATGCTGCGTTCCACTTGGTCAAGGTAATCCTGTATCTGCATGGTACGCGGATCAAACGGCGGAATGGGGCTGTGATTGAGCATAGTTTCGCGCGCATCAGGTTCGGCAATATCGTCAAAGGAGAAGCCGCTGCGTTCTGCCTTAACCTGAGGGGCGTTTTGAATCTGCAAGTCGTCCACTTGTATCACTTGGCCGACCGTCAGCGCAACGGCGCGTTCGAGGATATTCTCCAACTCGCGGAAGTTGCCGGGATAGCTGTAATGCAACAGGGCTTCTTGGGCTTTCGGGCTGAGTTTGTAGGTTTGATTGCCGTGACGGTGTTTATACAGCAGATACAGAATCAGCGCGCCCAAGTCTTCGCGCATTTCGCGCAAAGGCGGCATGTGTAGAGTGACAACGTTGAGGCGGTAATACAAGTCCTGACGGAACGCGCCGCTTTCAACCAAAGCTTCGAGGTTTTTGTGGGTCGCACAAATAATGCGCACATCCACAGAGGTTTCCCGCGCATCGCCGATACGGCGCACGGCTTTTTCTTGAATGGCACGCAGGAGTTTGACCTGCATGGCAAGCGGCAAATCGGCAACTTCGTCAAGGAACAAAGTGCCGCCGTCAGCATGTTGGAAAAAACCTAAACGGTCTTGATCCGCGCCGGTAAAACTACCTTTTTTGTAACCGAAAAATTCGCTTTCCATCAGGTTTTCAGGAATGGCACCGCAGTTGACGGCAATAAACGGTTTGTCGGCACGGTCGGACAGCTCGTGAATCGTGCGCGCTGCCTGCTCTTTACCCGTACCGGACTCTCCGGAGATATAAACGGGAACAAGGCTGTGGGCCAATCTGCGAATCAGGTGGCGTACTTCGACCATTTGCGGCGAGGTGCCCAACAGGCGCGGCATATCGTCCTCGCCTTCCAATATGGGTGCGTCTTGTTGCAGAGCAGGATTAATGCTGCCGGCCGAAAAACGCTCTTTTAAGGAATTGAGCCCTTCCGGAACAGTCAAAGGCCGGTTAAATTCGCTCTGTACGCTCTTAGGAGGCGTCACGACAGGCTTGGCCGGCTGAGGTTCGGGTTTATACAGGGCGGCAGAAACAGGCGCAGGCTGCGATTTGACTTTTTCAGACGGCGTGGGTTCGGCAGTATTGTCTGAAACCGATACTGCCGATTTAACCAATGAACGCAACTGCGACAGCGTAATCGGTTTTTGCAGATAATCAAACGCCCCTGCTTTCAAGGCTTCAACGGCTTGGTCGGCATTGCCGAAAGCCGTAATCACGGCGACGGGTGTGTCGAGCATCAATTCATCGATGTATTGGACAACCTCGAGGCCGGAGCCGTCAGGCATACGCATATCAGTCAACACCAGTGAATAATCGTTGTTGTCCAGCTTGTCTTTGGCTTCTTCAACACCAGCCGCAGTATCGACGCGCAGACCCATTTTCATCAGGGTCATTTCCATCAGGTCGCGGATGTCTGCCTCGTCATCGACAACCAAAACCGGCTCTTGCAATTTATTCATCCTGCACTTGCTCCTTCGGTAAAATCAATTCAAACCCGTTCATTTCAGGGTGATAATGCAGCTGCCCCATATTGGCGTGTGCCAACTCGCGTGCGACATAAAGCCCTAAGCCGGTGCCTTGTTTTTCGGTGGTGTAAAACGGCTCAAACAAATGATTTCGTACATCGGGCGGAACGCCTTTGCCGTTGTCCGCTACTACGATGGAAATATGCATCCTGCCGCTTGAACGGATCAGGACGGTAATGGCGTTTTCGTCCTGACGGCTGTGTCGCCACGCATTGTTGCACAAGTTCCACATCACTTGCTGCAAATGCATGGAGTCAACCAATACGGTCAGGTTGTTGCCGTCCATATTCATGCGCAAACAGCCGATGGCATCGGGATTATTCAAGGTAAATTCCTGCTTGAATTCCAACCAAAATTTCATCAGATTAATCGGCTGGCGGCTGATGTTGTCTCGTTTGTTAAGCAGGGATACATCTTCCAACATCTTGTCGATGCGTTGGATATTGCTGTCGATGATGTTGTAGAGCTTGGCCTTGAGCGGATCTGCCTCATCACCCTCTTGCAACAAATCGCTGGCATGACGGATGGCGGACATCGGGTTGCGGATTTCGTGGGCAAGGTTGGCAGTCAACTGTCCAAGCGAAGTCAGCTTGGTGGACATGGCCTCCGCAGCCACTTCACGCAATGAACGGACGTACAACATCAGCAGCTCGGTCTGCTCCTGAATCAGCGGAACGGCACGGACGTGCATGGCGTGTTGGAAAATATGGATATCGGTTTCAAAAGGTTTGTCGGGTTGACGTTGCCAGCGTGCGACTAGCTCGCCAAACACGATTTCCTGCTGATCGATAATCAGGCTGGGGAAATAGATTTTTGCCTGTTTGTTAAACAGCCACACGCGTTGGGTCGCATCAATCACCACAACCGCTTCCTGTACGCGGTTCAAAACCAAATGGTTCAAGCCGCTGATACGGCGGTAGGCCAGTTGATGGCGGCTGGCGGACTCTGTGGCCTGCTCCAAATAACGGGCGGCAAACGATGTCAGCATCGCCACCAGATAGCCTGCGCCGATCAGCATCGAAGAATTCACCATTGATTTTGCGTCCCAATTAAATGAATCGAAACGCATACTGCCATCTAAAAACAGGTTCAAAATAAACAACATTGCCGTATAGCCTGCATACAGCATAGGATAGTGGCCATAACTGAGCAGACACGACGTGGCGACAAACGGCAAAACCAAAATCCCGAAACCAGAAGCCGTACCGCCGGAGATATACACCAAAACCATCATCATGGTGATGTCGACCACGGCACTGGCATTGGGCAAATCCAAAGACTGCCACTGCCAGCCCGGGCGGAACACGGAGAGCATAATCAGGAGGAAATACAGCGTTACCCAGATATAAAACTCAACGTCCGGCAACGAAATGCCAATCAGGTTGCCGCCTGTGTAGCTGCCGAAAGCGTGCAAAACTAAAAGCGGTAAGACGATGGCTATTCGGGCAATGTTGATTACACCGGGAATCCGCTCCCTCAGATTACCCAGTTCTTGAAGATTGGCTCTGTTCATAAGTGAACCTTTTTTATTATCATGCAATGTCGTATAAATTTAATTTATTTAGATATATTTGTTCTTGTTTCAGGACAAACTTTTCAGATGGCCTGATATTTCCAATACCTTGCCTTTTTTACCGCGCTTGCCGTCAATATCGGCAATCCGCAGTTTTTCCTGATGCTCGGCGCTGCGGCGGCCGACCGATACAACGGTAAACTCAGGAGAGGTCGTCACCATAATGTGTTCCAAAGATGCACCATCGGCCAACGACATCAGCTGCAAACCGCGGCCTTTAGGCATGACTTTAAGCTCGCCGATGGAAAACGCCAAGAGGCGGTGGTCGCTGCTGGCCAGTACGATTTTGCAGTCGGGATTGATGAGCGAAGATGCATAGACGGCAACGGGCAGCAGGACGGTTTCGCCGCTGTCCACGGTCATTACCACTTTGCCTGCTTTCACGCGTCCGACCATATCGCCCAGTTTGGCGATGAAGCCGTAGCCGCCACTGCCTGAGAGCAGGTAGTGCTGTTCGGGCTGACCGGTAAGCATGGCAACGGGTTTCGCACCGTTTTGCAGCTCGACTAACGATGAAACCGGCACGCCGTCACCGCGTCCGCCGGGGATTTCGGCGGCATCGAGCGTGTAGGTTCTGCCCAATGAATCCAAGATGATGACAGGCAAAACGGTGCGGCCTTCGAGGGTTTGTTTGAGGCGGTCGCCTTCTTTGAACGCGGTCTGGCTCAAATCAAGGTTGTGTCCGGATCGGCTGCGTATCCAGCCTTTTTCCGACAAAATCAGCGTGATGGGTTCGTCGGCGGTAGTCTGCGTCAACACGGCGCGTCCGGCCTCCTCCACCAGCGTGCGGCGCGCGTCGCCGAACTGCTTCATGTCCGCCTGCATCTCTTTGATAATCAGCTTGCGCTTTTCGTTTTCGTCGCCCAAAAGGATATTCAGACGGCCTTGTTCTTCGCGCAACTCGTTCAATTCTTTTTCGAGTTTGAAACCTTCCAAACGTGCCAACTGGCGCAGGCGGATTTCCAAAATGTCTTCGGCTTGGATTTCGGTCAGCCCGAACACCGCCATCAAATCGGCTTTCGGGTCGTCTGATTCGCGGATGACTTTAATCACTTCGTCGATGTGCAGAAAGACTTTCAGACGGCCTTCAAGGATGTGCAGCCGTTTTTCCACTTGGTTCAAGCGGAATTTCAGACGACGTGTTACGGTAACAACGCGGAAATCCAGCCATTCCTGCAAAATCGTTTTCAGGTTTTTCTGCGCGGGGCGGTTGTCCAAACCCATCATCACCAAGTTCATGGACACATTGCCTTCCAGCGAAGTTTGCGCCATCAGCGTGTTGATGAAGGTATCCGTATCAATGCGGCTGGATTTCGGCTCGAACACCAGTCGCACGGGATGTTCGCCGTCGGACTCGTCGCGCACGCGGTCGATTAAATCCAGCATCAGCTTTTTGGTATTAAGCTGGTCTTGGTTCAGCTGCTTTTTGCCTGCTTTCGGTTTCGGGTTGGTTTGTTCTTCGATTTCGGCAAGGATTTTGGCGGAATTGGCGTTCGGCGGCAGCTCGGTCACAATCACGCGCCATTGTCCGCGCGCCAGCTTCTCGATTTCGTAACGCGCACGCACGCGCACGCTGCCCTTACCGGTTTCGTAAATCCGGCGCAATTCGTCCGCCGGCGTGATGATTTGACCGCCGCCGGCAAAGTCGGGCGCTGGGATGTACTGCATCAGGTCGGCGGTTTCCAGCGTCGGTTTCTTCAACAGCGCAATCGCCGCCTGCGTGACTTCGTTCAAATTGTGTGATGGGATTTCGGTCGCCATGCCCACCGCGATGCCCGATGCGCCGTTGAGCAAGACCATAGGCAGACGGGCTGGCAGATGTACAGGTTCGTCAAACGCGCCGTCGTAGTTCGGTACAAAATCCACCGTACCCTGATTGATTTCGGACAACAGCAATTCCGCAATCGGCGTCAGCCGTGCTTCGGTATAACGCATCGCCGCCGCTCCGTCGCCGTCGCGTGAGCCGAAGTTGCCGATGCCGTCGATTAAGGGATAGCGCAAGGTAAAATCCTGCGCCATGCGAACCATCGCTTCATAGGCAGAACTGTCGCCGTGCGGGTGATATTTACCCAAAATCTCGCCGACCACGCGCGCGGATTTCACCGGCTTCGCCCCCGCCGTCAAACCCATATCGCGCATGGCAAACAAAATACGTCGTTGTACAGGCTTTTGGCCGTCTGAAACTTCAGGCAGCGCGCGACCTTTAACCACGCTCATGGCGTATTCGAGATAGGCGCGTTCGGCGTATTGACCTAACAGCAGGTAGTCTTCGCCGATAGGAGATGGGCTTGGAGCGGAAATGTGTTCTGTCATCAGGATGGTAAAACGAAATAAATTAAAGAAGGATATTGTAAAGCAAAATCGGTAGTCATAGCCAATTTGAGTGATGAACGGTAGTGCAGCGACAATAAGGCTTACCGAATCAGGTCAGCAAATGGAATCCGTTTCGACAAAAAAGGCCGTCTGAAACCATTTCATGTTTCAGACGGCCTTTTCATTTTGGTTTTAAATCAAAACTTCGTTATTCTGCAGTAGCCGGTTTGGCCGCAGTTTTAATGGTTAAGGTCAACGCGGCGGCAATAGCGAGGAAAACACCGGCAAACGTCATCGCGTTGGCAGGATTTGAACCCAAGAAGGTTTTGTACACCCAGCCGAAAGATACGGTTTCAATCAGCATTGGAATCACAATCATCATGTTCACAATACCCATGTACACGCCATAACGTTCTTTCGGAATAGAACCGACCACAATCATAAACGGCACGCCCATCATACTTGCCCAACCGACACCGAAACCAATCATTGGGACAAACATTAAGTATTTATTACCGATGTGCGGAATGCTAAGCAAGGCCAGTGCGGCAAGGGTTACGGCAAAGGCATGAACATATTTGGCGGCATATTTGCGTGCCATCCACATCAAGCCAAAAGCAGAGATAAAGGTTACAACGTTGTAGGAAGCGTTTACCAAACCGGTCCATGCAACCGCTTGACTATACGCTTCGGTATTTTCAACAGTCGAATCCCAAACGGATTGGACGATACTGTGAGAAATATATTGCCAGTAGATAAAGAGTGCGTACCATTGGAAGAGATACACCAAAGCCAGTTGCCTCAGGGCAGTCGGCATTTCGCGTACAGCAACGATAATATCTTTAACAGCATGAGCCGGACCACTTGGTTGCGCTTTAATGGCTGCCATTTCTGCAGGACTAGGCTCGCGTTCGGATGTCGATAAAACGGTAACCAAAACCGAACCGATAGAGCAAACCGCACCAATATAGAACGAACCGAATACCCAATACGGGATACCCGCTTCGGAAGTTTGTTTCAACCAACCGATTTGCTGGAAGATATAGAGGGAAACGTTGGCCAGTGTAATACCCAAACCGGTAAACACAGACTGCATCAAGAAACCGGTAGATTGCTGATGTTCAGGAACCGTATCGGCAATAAAGGCACGGAAAGGTTCCATTGCAGTATTGTTACTGATGTCCAAGAGCCACAGCAACAATACAGCTACCCACAATGCGGTAACGTGCGGATAGATAAAGAGACAGAGGCTGCAACCGATGGCGCCAATCAAGAAATACGGGCGGCGGCGACCCAATCCAGGCACCCAAGTGCGGTCACTCATCGCACCAATCATCGGCTGCACCAGCAAACCGGTAATCGGGCCTGCCATATTCAAAATCGGCAACTGGCTCGGATCGGCATGAAGAAAGCTGAAAATCGGGTTAATCGCAGTTTGCTGCAACCCGAAGCTGTATTGAATGCCGAAGAAACCGAAGTTCATCAGCATAATCTGGCGAAGTGTCATCGCCACTTGTGGGGAGATTTTCATAGGAAGGCTACTCCTGGATAATAAACTATGGAAACAACAAACTCCAATTTCAGCAGTATGACGCTCTTATTGTATTGGGCCGCCTTTTTCAATGAGGCAACCCTGTTTTCAGACGGCCTTCATTTTGACCGTTTATATAATCTTGTTTTGATGTGTGTTTGTGTTGTTTGAAGCTTATTTTTAGGCCGTCTGAAACTATTTATTCATCACAGACTGACGCCAGATGGTTTCCCCAACGACCTTGACGGGCCGAACCGTACCGGCCGGATGTTCGATGTATTGGAACAGCAAATCCGCCGCCATCGCACCCATGCGCAAATAGGGCAACTCAGTACTGGTCAACGGCGGAAACAGCGTTTCCGCAATCGCGCTGTGGTTATCATATCCAGCAACAGAGACTTGCTCGGGAACCCGCATGCCGCGCGTCCTCAAAATCCCGTACACGCGTACTGCCATTTCATCGTTACCGCAGCAAATTACCGTCGGCGGAAGCGGCAAAGACAACAGTTTCAAAATAGCCGAAATCAAAGATCCGCTGTCATTGCTGAAGTCAGGATAACCAGTTTGCACCAAATCAGGATCGAAGACAATATCCGCATCAGCCAAAGCACGGCGGTATCCGGCCAATCTCAATCTTGTCGCTTCCACGCCCGGCTGCAAAGTCACATAAGCAATCCGTTTGTGTCCGCTTTGGATAATCCGGCGCACCAAGCCATACTGCCCTGCTTCGTCGTCCGGCAAAACCGACGGCGTACCTGCCAAATCAAAACAGTTGACCAACACCATCGGGCAACGGTTGAGCACTTCCGGCAGCAATACTTCCTGATGGAAACCTGCCACATATAAAATCCCCTCGGCACGATGCTCCATAAAGGTACGGATCAGTGGCTCCATCTGACCGGGCTGACCCGGCTTGTTGTCGATGTCGGCAATCATCAAAATCTTGCCTTGTGCGCGAATCCGCTGCTGAATGCCCTTAATCAAGAACATATCCGGTATGCCGTGTCCGCCCGTATTCTCGCCTGTCCGCGAAATGGCGCCGGTAATCAGACCGATCAAGCCAGAACGGTGTGACCGCATAATCCTCGCCGCAGAAGACGGAATATAGCCCAAAGCAGCAATCGCTGTTTCTACTTTAGAACGGGTTTTATCACTGACCGACGCATCGCCGTTAATCACCCGGCTGACCGTCTTGGGAGATACCCCGGCATAAGCAGCGACATCATAAATTGTAGCCATCTTACGGACCCGCCCCGACAAGATTTCAATAATGTTACATAGGATAACACAGCAGACATCGGTGTCATACCCCCTTTTTTACAGAAACTTGATGATAATCAACCGTTTCTTTTGCATTTTGCATACCTTTCTTAAACAAGACCGCCCCTACCACCTCCCAAAAATTGTCCAAATTTGTTAAACTACAAACAACTATAAAAAGCAGAAAATAGATACCCTGCTTGTTTACCGTTACATACTAAGGAAACGAGATGACCGCATACTCAGACGCATGGCAAGCCTTGGAAGCCCATCATGCCGATACGCAACACGTTACCCTGCGCGAACGTTTCGCTGCAGATGCCGAACGTTTCAACAATATGCACGAAATTCTGTACGGTTTGTTATTTGATTACAGCAAAAACCGCCTAGATGAAAACACCCTTGATTTATTGTGCCAACTGGCCGAAGCGGCCGATTTGCCACAATATATGCAGGCCATGAGCAGCGGTGAAAAAATCAACACCAGCGAACACCGCGCTGTCCTCCACACCGCCCTGCGCCTGCCTGCCAATGCCAAACCTGTTTACGTCGACGGCGAAAACATCGTATCCAAAGTTCATCACGAACTCAACCGCACCCTCGAGTTCGCACGCCAACTTTTGGACGGCACCCACGCAGGCATTACCGGCAAACCCATTACCGACTTGGTTCACATCGGCATCGGCGGCTCCGATTTAGGCCCGCGCATGGCCACACAGGCGCTGCAACCCTATTGGCAAAACATCCGCGTCCACTTTGTCAGCAACTCCGATGATGCCGACCTGACCCAAACCCTTCTCGGCCTCAATCCCGAGACCACCGTATTCAGCATTGCCAGCAAATCGTTCCGCACACCGGAGACCCTGCTCAATGCCTACGCCGCGCGTACTTGGTACCGCGATGCAGGGTTGCCCGATTCCGGCATCTACCGCCACTTCTGCGCCATTTCCGCCGATGTGGCCGCCGCCCAAAACTTCGGTATCTCCCCCGACAAAGTCTTCGCCATGTCCGACTGGGTCGGCGGCCGCTATTCCGTCTGGTCGCCCATCGGCCTGCCTCTGATGGTTGCCGTCGGCGAAAAAGCATTCCGCAAAATGCTGGCCGGCGCACACGCTATGGACACCCATTTCTTCGAGACACCATTCCGCCGCAACATTCCCGTCCTGATGGCGCTCATCAACGTTTGGTACAACAACTTCCAACATTCAGACGGCCAAACCGTTGTCCCATACAGCCACAACATGCGCCTCTTCACCCCGTGGCTCAACCAGCTCGATATGGAAAGCCTCGGCAAACAGCGTACTTCAGACGGCCAACCCGTTTCCTGCACCACCGGCGGCATTGTCTTCGGCGACGAAGGCGTCAACTGCCAACACGCCTACTTCCAGCTTCTGCACCAAGGCACGCGTCTGATTCCCGTCGATTTCATCGTCCCCATGACCACAATCTACGGCAACCACCGCCAACACCGCTTTACCGTTGCCAATGCCTTCGCCCAAGCCGAAGCGCTGATGAAAGGCAAAACCTTAGACGAAGTGCAAATCGAATTGACCATCCTACCCCAAGACGAACGCGACCGCCTTGCACCGCAAAAAGAATTCCCCGGCAACCGTCCGAGCAACAGCCTGCTCATCGACAGCCTGACACCGTTCAACCTCGGCATGCTGATGGCTGCTTACGAACATCGTACTTTCGTTCAAGGCGTGATTTGGCGTATCAACCCCTTCGACCAATGGGGCGTGGAATACGGTAAAGAGCTGGCCAAAACCATCGAACCCGAACTCGAACGCGGCACGCCTGCACACGACAGCTCCACCAACGGTCTGATCGCCTTCTACCGCAACTGCAACGCAGCATCGAAGGCCATCTGAAAATAAAATATCCGTAAAACAAACATATCTGCCTGTCTTACGGGCATTTCAAAACCTAATCGGCGGTAAGAATGAACCGTTAAAGCACCGCACTTTTAGACAAAAGTAGCTAGATTTTGATATAAAAAAAGGCTAAATCGATAATGACTTAGCCTTTTTCATCAGACTTGATTAGTTGTTTGTTGTTAATGCGCCTAAATCTTTATCAACTAAGAACAAACCTTTACCATCTTCACCAAGAAGATTTAATTTATCCAAAATTCCACTGAATAATTTTTCTTCTTCATGTTGTTCAGCCACATACCATTGTAAGAAGTTAAAGGCAGAGTAGTCTTTCTCTTCAAAAGTTCTACCAACTAATTCATTGATTTTAGAGGTAATTAACTTTTCATGTTCATAAGTTAATTCAAGTACTTGTTTCAATGATGAAAATTGATGAGGTGGTTCATCAATTTGTGTGATGATAGCCAATGCGCCGGTCTCATTTAAATAAGTGAAGAGTTTACGCATATGCTGCATTTCCTCAGCCGCATGCTCTGATAAAAATTTTGCAGCTCCTTCGAAACCTTGTTGTTCGCACCAGGCGCTCATTTGTAAATATAAGTTAGAAGAATAAAACTCTAAATTCATTTGATCATTTAATAGTTTAATCACGCTATTTGATAACATTTTATTTCTCCTATTCTTATAAAGTTTTTAATTCACGATCAATGTAGTAGAGCGCTGTACCACTTTCACCAAGAAGTTTGAATTTATCAACAATACTGTTAAATAATTTTTCTTCTTCATGCTGTTCAGCTACATACCATTGTAAGAAGTTAAAAGTAGAGTAATCCTTTTCTGCAAAAGTACTCTCAACTAACTCATTAATTTTAGATGTCACTAGTTTTTCGTGTTCAAGTGTTGTTTCAAAAACTTCTTTTAATGAAGCGTAATCGTGTTTAGGGGCGTCAATTTTACCTAACAAAGGCATTCCACTGGTTTCGCTCACATAAGTAAACAACTTTTGCATATGTTCCAATTCTTCATCGGCATGACGAAGTAAAAATGCTGCAGCGCCTTCATAACCATGTTTATGGCACCATGCACTCATTTGCAAATAGACATTTGATGAATACAACTCGAGATTAATTTGTTCGTTTAATTTTGCTGTAATTGACTTACTTAGCATAACTAACTCCTTTTCTTAATGCGATTAATAGATGTATCACAATACAAAATTTGTATTTGCGGATGAATTTTACTCATTTTATTGAGAATAGTCAATTTTATTTTATCATTTTTTATTGTAACCCATTAATTTAAAAGGATTTTATAAATAAATCATTCTCATTTGGTTCCATTTAATGAAATGAGTTATCAATATCGCCTTTGCCTAAATTCTCTAGAGAAATGATGAGGTGTTGGAAGGAGAATCGTAGATTTCCAAAGTTTTTTGCTCTCACTTATCAACTCCAAAATACTGGATAAATAGAAAACATGAAAATTCAATGTTTTTTATAGAATTACGCATCAAAGCGATATAGTTTCAAAGTAGGTTATCCTTAATATTTGAATGTGACAATTACCATTTATTATTTAACATAATATACATATTGTTGAAAAATCTACTGGTTAACTTCAATCAGGGAAAGCATGAAGAAGTTAGGAAGTTGGTTGGAAAGTTGATTAGGGTAGATTTTATTCAAATGAAAGACTAGGCTATGAAATCAAAATTTGTGTATAAGTTACTGGTAATTTCAAAGTACCTGTACATTTTAATTTGTATATCAATACCAATCGTTTTTATTTATGAAAGCTACCAAGGAGATAATGTTGATTTTATGATTTATATTCATGCTTTTATTATTTTTTCCATATTGGGTGTATTGACTCAATATTCTACATCTAATTTTTTTGAAAAGGAAAAATAACATGATTGAACTATCCATTGAGGATCTGGAACTAATTTATGGAGGAGGCTTAGGAGAGAGAATCCTTCAAGGAGGAGCAAATGGTGCATAAATAGGAGGATCAATTGGTGCAGGTATTGGTCTGGGTGTCGGTATAGCTTTTGGCAGTATTCCTGCCGGACCAGCTATTATGGTCGGTGGCACAATTGGTGCTGCTGTTGGTGCTGCAACTGGTATGGGTGTTGCAGCATATGAGTATTACCAAGAAACTCAGCCTAAAGGGACAGTAACGGTCGGTCCGATTTCTGCTTTTGCTGTGGACAAATCAGGAAACGGCTACACTGACGGCACAAATTACCACTGATATTTCTCATCGTTCAAACGATCTCTAGGGGTCGTCTGAAACTTTCTTAACTTCAATTTTATAAATACACCCAAGCAACCCTTCTTCCGTCCTGAAGTCTCCGTTGCCCGCCAAACCAGTTGTTCCAACAAAAGGCCGTCTGAAACTTAATTTGTCAAAGTTTCAGACGGCCTTTATTCAATAAAGATAGCAGAAGCTCATTCGCCATATCCCCCATCTTTGCTACAATATCCCTTTTCTTTTTTATTGATTCCACTATGACCACCGTACCCCAAACCAGCACTTGGCGCAAGATTTTCTCGCGCAGTATGCTGATTTGTATCTTTACAGGCTTCACTTCGGGGCTACCGCTTTATTTTCTGATCAACCTGATTCCGGCATGGTTGCGCAGCGAACATGTCGATTTGAAAACCATCGGCCTGATGGCACTTATCGGGCTGCCTTTCACTTGGAAATTTATCTGGTCTCCCGTCATTGATTTGGTCAGATTACCTTTTTTAGGACGGCGACGCGGTTGGATGCTGGTTACGCAAATTGGTTTGCTGCTGACCTTGCTCATTTACGCCTTCCTAAATCCTGCTCAGCATTTATATGTAATTATGGGCTTATCGTTGGTGGTCGCCTTTTTCTCTGCCAGCCAAGATATTGTATTGGATGCATTTCGCCGAGAAATTTTGTCAGATGAAGAATTAGGCTTGGGCAACTCCATCCACGTCAACGCCTACCGCATCGCCGCCTTGGTACCCGGCTCGCTCAGCTTGATTTTGGCTGATTTAATGCCTTGGCACAACGTATTCATCATTACTGCACTATTTATGCTGCCCGGTCTGCTGATGACCCTGTTTTTAGCTAAAGAGCCTGACATTCCACCATCTGTGTCGCGTACATTTGCCCAAACGGTTTCCGACCCTTTTAGTGAGTTCTTCTCCCGCAAAGGAATCAAACAGGCCATATTGGTATTGCTGTTTATCTTTCTCTACAAACTGGGCGACAGCATGGCCACTTCTTTGGCTACACCGTTTTATCTGGACATAGGCTTCAGCAAAACCGACATCGGCCTCATTGCCAAAAATGCCGGCTTATGGCCTGCTGTCATTGCCGGTATTGTAGGCGGTATTTGGATGATAAAGCTCGGTATCAACAGGGCTTTGTGGGTTTTCGGCGTAGCCCAATGGGTAACGATTCTAGGCTTTGCCTGGTTGGCAAATTTTGGCAAGTTTGAAACCATCACACTGACAGAGCAAATGATGCTTGCGGCCGTGATTGGTGCAGAAGCAGCGGGCGTAGGTCTGGGTACAGCGGCATTTGTCGCCTATATGGCCCGTGAAACCAATCCTGCTTTCACGGCCACACAATTGGCCCTCTTTACCAGCCTGTCAGCTGTTCCCCGTACATTTATCAATGCTTCGGCAGGCTATCTGATTGAAGCGATGGGTTACTTCAATTTCTACTGGCTGTGTTTTGCTTTGGGCATACCCGGCATGTTGCTGCTGTTTAAAGTGGCACCATGGAATGGCGACAAAGCGAATACCCGTTTGCAAGGCTAAATCTCCTTAACAAACAAAAGGCCGTCTGAATAGTTCAGACGGCCTTTATCATATAAAAACTTTATTCTGCTTCAGGTTTGACAGTGCTGCGGACATCGCTGCTTTTTTCTTTATGTTTCAAAACAGCGCGGTCGAGCTTGTCCATCAAAACATCAATCGCGGCGTACATATCCTGCTCAATCGCTTCAACGTGCAAATCTTTGCCTGCCAGATGCGCATCGGCTTCGGCTTTTTGATTGACTTTTTCCACCGAGAGCGTAATGGTCACAGAGATGATGTTGTCGGCGTGGCGATTGATTCGTGCCAACTTGTCGGAAACATAGTTTTTGATGGCTTCGGTAACATCAAAATTCAGACCGGTGATTTTCAGATTCATGATACAGCTCCTTCGGTTGATTAGTCCGTCAAAACGGATCGGAATATATCTACTCGGTAAATTTTCGTTTGTGTGCCGGTGGTATGTCTAATGATTCTCTATATTTAGCAACTGTACGTCTGGCGATTTCAATGCCGCGTTGTTTTAATAATTTGACGAGGGTCTCGTCCGAATAAGGTTTGCTGCTGTCTTCACTTTCAATCAGCTGGCTCAATACGGCTTTGATTGCGCCTTGGCTGAACCCTTCGCCGTCATCGTCGGCATTCACTGCCTGTGTGAAGAAATAGCGTAACGCAAACAGGCCACGCGGGCAAGACAAATATTTCTGATTGGCGGCGCGCGAGATGGTACTTTCCGCCAAACCCAATTCGGCGGCGGCATCTTTCATCAGCATGGGCGACAGGCCGATTTCGCCGAAGATGAAAAAATCTTCCTGATTTTTGACAATATACTCGGCAAGGCGGAGGACTGTGCTTTTGCGCAGTTCCAAAGAATCAATGCGCTGTTTGGCTTCACTGATTTTTTCCTTCCACTCCGGTGCGCCCTCTTCCGCTGATTTCATCAGGTCGCAATATTCCTGATTGAGCTGCAGCTTCGGCCAAGCTGCCTCATTGCTGATGACTTCCCAGCCGTCCTTGCCCTCTTTGACCCAAACGTCAGGCTGGATATAAGGCGTAGGCGTGGCAGAGGCGAAACCGTAGGCCGGATAGGGATTGAGCTCGGCAATCATATCGAGCGCGGCTTCTATGGTTTCGCTGTCAGTATCGGGATAGAGTTTGCGGAAACGCAAAACGTTTTGTTTGCGGTTTTTGCCTAAATCTTGAAGCGAACTTTGCACCAAATGCGCGGCCATTTGTCTGGCCGGAGAAGCCGGCAAACGCATCAGCTGCAGCATGAGCGACTCGGTCAAATCGGCCGCCGCCACGCCGGGCGGATCAAATGTTTGCAATACATCCAGCGCGTTTTGCAGGGCTTCTTCGTCCAACATCCATTCTAACGGCGTGTGGTCGATGATTTCTTCGAGACTGTCGGTGAGGTAGCCTTGTTCATCCAAAAAATCAATCAAGACGTGAACATAGGCCGCTTCCACTTGCGAGAGCGGATGCTCGCACACTTGGGCATGCAGATAGTGTTTGAAATCCTCTTCTTCGGCGATGTTGCTCCAAATATCTTCGGCATCGTCGCCACTCAACTGCTGACCTGCGCGCGGCATGGTTACCGCACGGTTGAGCCCGCTATCGGCAAACTCATCAGTTTCCGGACGCTCAAGCAGAGGATTGTCCAACAACCAGTCTTCCACTTCGCGCTCAAGCTCAAGACCCGACATCTGCAAGATGCGCAAAGACTGCTGCAGCCGCTGGTTGAGCTGCTGGGTCTGTTTGAGTTTAAGGACGAGTGAAGACATAGCGTTTTTTTTCGAAGTGTATAGATAGTTTTTCAGACGGCCTTTGTACGGAGGGCCGTCTGAAAAACTAGGTTATAGGTATTATATTTGTATTCTTAGTAATTATTTCAATATTTACAGTTACCCTCAATTGAAATGAGAGCCTCGTGTGAAACCGGTTTTACGATTGCCGTCAAATATGCATTCAATATTTGAAATTTTCACCCAAGTAAACCGAACGGACTTGTTCATTGTTGACCAAGTCGTCCGGCTTGCCTGAAGCCAATACCGTACCGTCGCTGATGATGTAGGCACGGTCGCAGATGCTGAGGGTTTCGCGCACGTTGTGGTCGGTAATCAATACGCCAATACCGCGTGATTTGAGGAACTCGATGATTTTCTGAATATCGATGACGGCAATCGGGTCAACGCCGGCAAAAGGTTCGTCCAACAAAATGAAACGCGGCTGCATGGCCAACACGCGCGCGATTTCGACACGGCGGCGTTCGCCACCGGATAAAGACGGCGCGGGGTTGTTGCGCAGGCGTTCGATGTTCAAATCGGCCAACAGTTTTTCCAGTTCGGCATCGATGCGGCTTTTGTCCTTCATGCTGATTTCCAAAATGGCGCGGATATTTTGTTCCACGGTCATTTTGCGGAAAATCGAGGCTTCCTGCGGCAGATAGCCGACGCCGAGGCGGGCGCGTTCGTGAATGGGCAGGTGGCGCAACTCTTGTCCGTCCAGCATCACGCTGCCTGCATCGGCGGCAATCAGGCCGACAATCATGTAAAAGCTGGTGGTCTTACCTGCGCCGTTGGGGCCAAGCAGGCCGATGACTTCGCCACTTTCGATTTCAAGGGAGAAGCTTTTGACGACTTGGCGTTTTTTGAAACTTTTTTGCAGGTCTTGAACCACAAGACGGCTGTTGTTTGCGCTCATATTCTGTTGACTTTCGATATTGACCTCAGGCCGTCTGAACCTTTTTCAGACGGCCTTTTTGTGTGTTTTCTTATTTGTTTTTCTGCGTGCTGGACGGCTGGATGACCACGCTGACGCGGCCGGATTTGGCGGCGGATTTCACACCGGATTTGGCGCTGCCGTTAATGGTGTAAACCTCGGTTTTAGTGTTGTACGTAATGACCGCACCTTCGGCTACATCGCCGCCGCGCTGTACTTTGGCATTTCCGGACAGGGTAACCAGGTTGGCTGCGGAAGAATACGTTACAGTATTGGCTTGGCCGTTGACCACGCCTTTACCGCCGTCCAACTCTTGGCTGAATTTGACGGGAGAGCCGGTGGCTTTCATCAACTGCTCGCTTTTGTCGTTGCGTGAAACGGTTACGCTGCCGGCACGGATATTGAGCGTGCCTTGTTTGATGATGACGTTGCCGGAAAAGGTGGTGCTTTGGTTGTTTTGGTCAAGCGAGCCTTGGTCGGCTTCGATTTGAATCGGCTGCTTGCTGTCGCTTTGCAGGGCAAAGGCCGGGCTGGCGGCAAAAACGGCAACAAGGGCTAAGGTTTTACAAATTTTTTGTATCATAAATTGTGGCTTTCACTTTGGAAGGGAAATTCAGCAAACCGGTTTTGTGGTCATAAGTCATGCCGTTTGCCTGACCGCCGGACTGTCCGTATTGGAAAGTAACGGGGCTGTCGGTATGGGCGTATTGCGCCTCGGTATCGACATTCAAACGTTCGGTTTTGACGATGCCGGCCAAACGCTTGGCATCTGCTGCTTTGTTTAAGACAACATTCTGTTCAAAAACGACTTTTTTGTTTTGAATATTGTATGCTGCCTTGTCGCTGCCGACTTCGTACAACAGGCTGCCGTCGCGGTAAAACGAAAGGTGTGGTTTATCCAAATGCACATCCGCGCTATTCGGATATTGGACGGCATCGACCGCACTCAGGTTTTCTTTCAGACGGCCTTCTTGGTCAAAACGTTTGCCGTTGATACCTTTCATCGAATATTGCGGCTCATTCGGATTGAGGACGACTTCTTCGACCTGCACTTCGCTGATGCGGCCGAGCCACGCCGCCAATGCGCCGAGTGAAACGGCCAACACCAGCGGAAAAGCGATTCCGTAACGCCATCTGATTTTCATCGTACATACTCTTTCAAAGCAGGTTCAAGCGTACCTTGCGCCTGCATAATCAAATCGCACACTTCACGCACCGCGCCTGCGCCGCCGGAACGTCGGGTTACATAATGGGCGTATTGCAAAGTAAACCAATGCGCTTCAGGGACGGCGACCGCCAATCCGCAACGCACCATCACGGGCAAATCGACAACATCGTCGCCGACAAAGGCGCACTCATGCTCCTCCACACCGGCCTGTTCGCGTAATTGGGCATAGGCGGCACGTTTGTCGTGAATGCCTTTGAAGTAATAGTTGATACCGAGCTGCTTCACGCGGATACCGACGGAAGGCGCATCGCGGCCGGTAATAATCGCTGTTTGCACGCCGCCGGCCTGAAGCATTTTCAAACCGTGTCCGTCCAAAGTGTGGAACGATTTGATTTCTTCGCCGTTGTCGCGGATAAAAATGCGGCCGTCGGTCAAAACGCCGTCTACATCTAATATCAGCAGTTTGATACCTAAAGCGCGTTGTTGCAGGTCGGAAGAGAGGTTTTGCATAAGGTTTCCTTATTTCAGACGGCCTATTCTAGCATAAGGCCGTCTGAAAACGTTTTTGCCGTCGATTCAGACAATTCGTGCCATCAATAAATCGTGCATGTTCAGCGCACCAATCAGCACGCCGTTTTCTTCGACCACCAGCAAACCGTTCACATGGCCGCTTTGCATGGCTTTCAAAGCTTCGGTGGCAAGGCGGTCGGCAGAGATGGTTTTCGGAGAGGCGTGCATGATGTCGTCCACTTTCAAACCGGCAAAGCTGTCGCGTTCTTGAAACAGACGGCGCAAATCGCCATCGGTAAATACGCCTTTCAGACGGCCTTCGGCATCGGTTACCGCCAACATGCCCAAGCCTTTTTCACTCATGCGGACAATGGCTTCTTTCAACGGCGTACCCAACAAAACGGCAGGCAGGGCTTCGTCTTTGTGCATGATATCCGCCACGCGCAGCAACAGGCGCTTACCCAAGCTGCCGGCCGGATGGCTTAAAGCAAAATCGTCCGGCGTAAACGCACGCGCCTGCAGCAATACCACTGCCAGCGCATCCCCCAACGCCATCACGGCGGTCGTACTGGAAGTCGGCGCAAGGCCGAGCGGGCAGGCTTCTTTGGAAACTGCCGCGGTAATATGGATATCGGCATGACGCGCCATGGTCGAAGTCGGATGAGCAGTGATACAAATAAGCGTGATGTTTTTGCGTTTCAACGCCGGAATAATCGCTGCAATTTCATCGCTTTCGCCGGAATTGGAAATGGCAACCACGACATCGTGGTCCACAATCATGCCCAAATCGCCGTGCGCTGCTTCGGCAGGATGGACGAAAAACGCAGGCGTGCCGGTGGAAGCCATGGTTGCCGCCATTTTGCGGCCGATGTGTCCGGACTTACCCATGCCGGTAATGACCACCCTGCCCTTGCAGTGCAACAACGCTTCCGCCGCACGGACAAAATCATGGTTCAAAGCCGCCGCAATTTCACGCAAACCTTCGGCTTCCGTATCCAATACATCGCGCGCCCAGTCGAGATAAAGTGTGTTTTCCGCCATCAAAGCCGCCTTTCGTGCTTGAATTTAGGTTTGTTTTGCCCAAATTAATCGGCTGTAAACTGTTCAAATTCATCGAATCGGCGTAGCATTACCGCCACTTCACAAACAAACCTATTATGTAAAAGGAATCAGAGATGACTATTTTATCGGACGTTAAAGCATTAGGACAACAAATCTGGTTGGACAATCTCTCCCGTTCGCTGGTACAAAGCGGCGAATTGGCAGAAATGCTGAAGCAAGGTGTGTGTGGCGTAACTTCCAATCCTGCCATTTTCCAAAAAGCCTTTGCCGGAGACGCCCTGTACGCCGATGAAGTAGCCGCGCTCAAACAGCAGGACCTGACCCCGAAACAACGCTACGAAACCATGGCGGTTGCCGACGTACAAGCCGCCTGCGACGTGTGCCTTGCCGAACATGAATCCACCGGCGGCAAAACCGGCTTCGTCAGCCTCGAAGTTTCGCCTGAATTATCCAAAGACGCACAAGGCACGGTTGAAGAAGCGCGCCGCCTGCACGCCGCCATCGGCCGCAAAAATGCCATGATTAAAGTACCGGCAACCGACGAAGGCATCGAAGCACTCGAAACCCTCGTTTCAGACGGCATCAGCGTCAACCTGACCCTGCTTTTCTCCCGAGCCCAAACCCTCAAAGCCTATGCAGCCTACACGCGCGGCATTGCCAAACGTTTGGAAGCAGGACACGACGTTTCCCATATCCAAGTTGTCGCCAGCTTCTTTATTTCCCGTGTCGATGCCGCATTGGACGCCACCCTGCCTGACCACCTCAAAGGCAAAATCGCCATTGCGCTGGCCAAAGCCGCCTATCAAGATTGGGCGCAATACTTCGGCAGCAGCGAATTTGCCGTACTTGCCGAAAAAGGTGCCAACCGCGTACAACTTCTGTGGGCATCTACCGGCGTGAAAAACCCTGCCTATCCTGACACTTTGTACGTTGACAGCCTGATTGGCGCCCATACCGTCAACACCGTTCCCGATGCCACACTCAAAGCCTTTATCGACCACGGCACCGCCAAAGCCACGTTAACCGAAGGTGTGAACGAAGCCCAAGCGCAGCTTGCCGAAACCGCGAAACTCGGCATTGATGTTGAAACTTTGGCAACTCGTTTACAGGAAGACGGTTTGAAACAATTTGAAGAAGCCTTCGCCAACCTACTGGCTCCCTTGGCTTAAGCGGATTGAACGGGCGGCAAAGAAACTTAAATCATTTTGAAAAGTCTCAGGCCGTCTGAAACCCAAATTCGGGCGTGTACGGCACACCCTTTTCTATCACGATTTGAATACCGTGCAGGCATACTGCCCCTGCCCTACAAAACCACCCTGCCATGTATATAGGACGTTTTGCCCCCAGCCCTACCGGCCTACTTCATATCGGCTCCCTACTGACCGCCGTTGCCTCCTATGCTGACGCGCGCGCTCATCAGGGTAAATGGCTGGTCCGCATTGAAGACCTTGACCCCCCGCGTGAAATGCCCGGCGCCGCCGACGACATTTTGCGCACGCTTGAAGCTTTCGGCTTTGAGTGGGACGGCGAAATCGCCTATCAAAGCCGCCGTTACGACCTATATCAAGACACCCTCGACCGCCTTAAAGCAGCCGGGCTGGTGTATCCCTGCTATTGCAGCCGCAAAGACTGGCAGGCGGCGGCAACACATGGCGCAGACGGATTTGTGTATAACGGCCGTTGCCGCAATCCTCAGCAAAGACCCGACACGCAAAACAAAACGCCGGCATGGCGCATTCAAGTGCCCGATCGCGTAATCGGTTTTCCAGACGGCATTGTCGGACATTACGCACAAAATCTGGCGCACGACATCGGCGATTTTGTCCTACTTCGTGCCGACGGCTATTGGGCATATCAGCTTGCCGTGGTTGCTGACGATGCCGACCAAGGAATAACGCATATTGTCCGCGGTCAGGACTTGCTCGTTTCCACGCCACGCCAAATCTATCTGCAACAATGCCTCGGCGTTCCCACACCGGCCTACGCCCACCTTCCCCTATTGACCAACAACCAAGGGCAAAAATGGTCGAAACAAACCCTTGCCCCGGCTTTGGATTTGAATCAAAAAGAACAACTCCTACGCCAAGTCCTAACCTACCTCAACCTACCCGATGCACCTACCGTGAACCGTCCGCAGGAATTGCTTGATTGGGCGGTGGTACACTGGCAAATGGACAAAATCCCAAAATCGTCCATTATCACGGACTGAATTAGCGCAATTACAACAAAATTACTCTAGGTATTACAATATTTCATAAAATTATGTAAGTAATCTTCCGATTCATCCCAAACCATGCCCAAGAAGCGAAAAATCATGTATATTTTAAAAATTTCCTAAAATTGTCACAAACTGATAATTTCAAGCTGACAACAACATACGGCTGACGCGTTATCAAGGACGACAAAGCGCGACAGATCTCCCACGATACAACAAAAAGAATACCGCTATGCCAAGTGCCATTATTGTAGAAGACGAAGTATTAGCAGCAGAACGCTTACGTGTATTATTGGAAGAGTGCAATGTCGTACTGCTCAACGTCTTTCACCATGCCATGCCAGCATTGGAGTGGCTGAGCGTCCACGAAGTTGACATCGTCTTTGCCGACATCGGCATGCCGGAAATCGACGGTCTCGAATTTGTCGAACGCATTAAGCGTACCGCCAAGCGCCAGCCGGAAATTGTCTTCACCACAGCCTACGAAGAACACGCCCTGCGCGCATTTGAGCTGGCTGCCGCAGACTATCTGCTCAAACCGATCAAAATGACCCGCCTGCAAACCGCGCTTGACCGCATCATCGAGAAAAACCGCGAAAAAGCAGACAGTTTTACCCATTTCAAAGTGTACAACCGCGAACGCATGGTTGAAATTCCATGGCAACAGGCGCGTTACCTGATGGCGGAACACAAAACCGTCTATCTGTTTACTGGCGACGGCCAAAGCTACGAATTACCGAAGACCTTGGTTTACTGGGAAGAATTGCTGGGCGACAAAGTCATCCGCATCCACCGCAATGCCCTCGTCTTCCGCCACACCCTCGACAGTCTGATTCGACTGGACGATGACGAAAACGATGAATCCGCATCCACGTGGAGCGCTAAAATTCTCGATATTCCGACCCCGTTGCCCGTCAGCCGCCGGCAACTCTCCACCCTGCGGAAAATCATTAAAAACAGCATCTAACAATGCGCTCCTTGACTCGTTCTCTTTAAATCAAAGGCCGTCTGAAAAGATACTTTTCAGACGGCCTTTTAACTTATCAGCCAAATGGTAGAAATTTAAAAAAAGAATAGTCCAAATCTGTCGTTTAGCTCTATCCAAGCTTTCAATTTGATCAAAGCTTGTTTTGCCCTCAAACAAGCTTTTCTATCCACCAATCCAACATTTTTGAATTACTACTACTCAACAGAAAAGGCCGTCTGAAAAATTCAGACGGCCTCGATATTCAAGCCTTACAAATTAAAAGAACAATTCACGCCAGCTGATACGTTTGAGTCCGCATGTACGGCCTTCTACTTTTAGGCTGACCAGTTGGTTAGACAAGAGACTGCGATCACCTTTGGTTGCAAAACATTTATTATTTGGCACGCTCGGCGTGGCGTTCAGCTCCTTATCCGTACCCGTGCCACCACTATCGCCATCGGCAGTTACCGGAGAATCGTCGGCTTTACTGGAATTCATATAAGTAAAGTTGATAACGCCATCAAAAGTCATACCGTTGGCGTAATCAATCTGGCCATTATTCTCGCGCCTGATAAACTTACGATCCTTACTGGAGATACGAGCATCACGCAAGCCCAAACGGCCGCCGTTTTCGGCATTTACGCCCAGAATAATCGTTTTCGCTGTCGTTTGTGTGGACGTGCTGTCCGGCAAACAAACATCGGTACTGGAAGAATCAGTATGAATTGTTTTGCTTTCATACTTACGAATGGTCAGAACAGCTGTACGCAAAATCATCGTCGGTTTGACAGTCACACGTTCATTCGGACCTAAAGTCAGACTCCAGCCTTTTTTGCCTTCACCAACCTTATTGTTGCTGACATAAATATGTTCGCCGTCACTTTCTCTGGTTTGCTGCTCCAACTCACTGCTGTTTGCCAAAACCGCTTTTTTAGATTCATCAGTAGACACATCGTCGTAAATACCATAAACGGCATTGATTTGTCCGTTGGTACCTTCTAGTTCATTCTGATAAATCTCGCTACCCGTACCAAAAATGACGACATACTTGTCTTTACCACGACGTGATACCGCAGGCGCAGACGTAATCGGTTGATTACCCGAACCTTGGAAAATCATTTGCGCCGACCATTCAGACGGGGTTTTACCTCTCAAGTCGAAGCGGAACATATTGCCATAACGGTCGCCTGCATAGGCAATATCGACAATACCGTCAAAATCGGTGTCTACCAAAGTGGGGGTGGAGAGGCCACCTTTGCCATTCGGTGCAGGAATTTTAGCCAAGAGATTACCGGCACTAGAAACATTTTTGCCGGTATCTTGCGTACCAGCTTCTTTACCTGTCATATCATAGACATATAAAGCCGTTTCATTGTCGACACTGTTCACATCTTCAGTACGATAGCCGCTGGCCAAGAAACCCGCATAGCGCACATCAGATTTCAAATTGACCGGAGTGGTATCGCGCTTGATGGAAACACGGCCGATTTGTGTCGAACCAATGGTATAACCCAGCTTATTGCCAGTGCCTTTTTTTGTTTCAAACAAAGGCACAGTCGTATTCCAACTACTACGATCACTGTTAGCTACCGCATCAATATTCAACGCATATGCACCGCGTCCGCCCTGACCCATTGCACCAAACATAAAGGTTTGTTTATCAGGTGTTTGACGGAGAACAAAGCCACCATTGACCATATAGCGGTGTGGCGTGCTGGAGCCATAGCCCTCACGAGCAATATCCTTCAGGACTTTGCCCAAAGTTGTTGCTTGACCTTTCTCGTCCTCACGTTCCATACCTGCCGGAATATAGCTGAGTTTCAAGTCATAAGGATTGCTAGGCGTACCATTACGGAAAATATGTACCATACCGTCATTGGCAGCGGCAACCAAAAACTCTTGACGGTTGTCGCGCTTATTGCCAATAGCCGCAACCGAACCGTCTAAAATATCGCCCAAATTACGTTCATCTTTATTTGGATCATTAGGGTCAGTCGGACGGATACGATAAGACTGACTATAACCTTTTGCCTCTGCATCCGCTTTGATGGCTTCATCACTACCTGCTCGGCCAGTCCATTTCAACAATGCATTTTTCCATTCCAACTTCAACTCATCTTTCGCACTGCCGTCTGAAATGCCAAAATCGGCGTTTGAAGCCTCATTATCTGCAACGCTATCGATGAAATAGGTCTTACTGCCATCATTAACCAAAGTAAGACGGTTATTAAATGATGGCTGAACAAACTCAGTCGTATTAATAGGCGTACCATTGCGGTTTAATTTATAAAACCGCAACTGACTGCTCCAAGAGCCGGTATTTAAATGAACCGTTGCCGCCATATTGGGAATACCTGTACTGGTCGTCACCGGCGCAGTTGAAGCTGCCCCTTCAAATTTCATTATTTTGCTGTCAGTTTCAATATTGTCGATAATGGTTTTAAAGGCCTCAAGCAACTTTTCAGGTTTTGAGGCATTGAAATACCATTCCGGGCGACTGGCACCCTTTTCCAGATAATCTCTCCCGACTTTAGAGATTCCCTCACCAAAGCCCACGGTAAAAGTCTGAACCAATTGCTTGCTATAATCTACGCCCTTAGGATCGCTTGGATCACCATCCCAGCTCTTGCCTGCAGCATCTCGACGATCCTCTGGCTTAATCGCAGCATCTAGACGATTTTCTGACTTAATCGCAGGTTTAATATCTTTTTCTGCCAAAGTCTGGCTAAAGAAACGCATACCGCGTTTTTCATCCTCATAGTTCCTATCCCAATAAGGAACAATAATTTCGCCAATGCCTTTGACTTCTCGTTTACCATCTTTTTCACCTAAAAGCACCCAATCCCCTGAATCATCATCTTTTGCATAATCAGTATATTGGCATTGAAACTTTTTCTTCCCTTCAGGAGTATCCAATCTCGGATCATAATTTGGCAGATCAAAATATACTTCACCTTTAAGGCCGATTCCTGAAAATTCCTTACCTTGCCCATGTTTATTTTCATAAGCTTTTACTTCAGACGGCCCAAAATATTCATAGACCTCATCCGAGCTACGATCAATAGCACGGTAATAGTTTGAATAATAATATTTTCGGTCATAATTGAAGTTAGTATTGGGAGATTTACGTGGGTCTTCTCCAGAGGCCTGATTGCTACAACTCATATTGGCATCGCCATCAGAAACCACGACAACATAGGATTTTTGACAACGGTATTTAATATTTGGAATAACGAAATTTTTGACAACTTCATAATAACGGCGCGTTGTCGGCGTAGCTTGGTAAGCCAACATCTCGTCTACCTTTTTCCTGACATATTCCCAGTTTCGACCGGCAGAACCATCCGTAAAGCCATCAGAATCCTTCATATCGCCTTTGTCATCGTCGGGGCTAGACAATTCTGCATATGCGTAAAGAGCATTATCCTTTTTCCTTTTTTCCTCATCCCATTTCCAATACCGAGGATTATTATGTAAAGTCTGCAAGCCCCAGTTAAACTGATCTTTATACCGCTCCAAAATCTTCTTTAATGCCGATTTTGCAATATTGATTTTTCTATTCTTATCATCTACATGATATTCACCCTTAGCATCAGCCAACATACTGCCCGAGTCATCAATCAAAAACATAATATTGTGTTTGACTCTGGGCTGGCCAATAGGCTCGTTTACGTTTTTCAGGTAAAACGGAATTTCGGCAAAACCATTCTTTTCTTTAGATTGCTGGGGATTTGCCTGAACGGAAAAGCTAATGAGGGCTAAAGCGGAAGCGATGCTTGCATGAATGAGGCGATGGCGGCCTGATGGAGCGTTTTGCATAATGTGTTCTTTTTTCATCGGATAATCTCAGTTAAAAATGACGTTGTTTTTATTTTTTATGGGGCTACGATTTTAGCATAAACAGCCTGTTTCATGTTTGATTCGGCTGAATTTCCCTAAGCGCGCATTTCAAGCACAACAAAAATGAAACAATCTGCCTGCTCAGTTTTCAGACGGCCTGACTGAATATTTAGTTCAACCTTATTCATCAGGCATTCCAAAAGCAAGGGACTGTACCGTAAAGATAAAACGTTTTTAAATTATCGATTATTGGCTCTACGCTTGAAATTCCTATTACTTTGACTTAAAATACACTGCTTCTACGGCATAGACCGCTATGTCTGAAAAAGCACGTTACACAGCAAAATCAAAGCTGCGGAGCGTGTTTTTTTTTAGCCGAGATTTCCGAAGGCTGTCTTTTTTGTAAACAATTTTTATTTTTCAGACGGCCTGACCCATTTTTTTTCGAACCGACCATCATCAGGCAAACAGGATTCCATCATGACCACTCCGGCTCTTCTCGTTCTCGCTGACGGCAGCGTATTTCACGGCACATCAATCGGTTACGAAGGTTCGACTTCCGGCGAAGTCGTGTTCAACACTTCCATGACCGGCTATCAGGAAATCCTGACCGACCCTTCCTACTGCAAACAAATCGTTACCCTTACCTACCCACACATCGGCAACACCGGCACCAACGCCGAAGATGAAGAAAGCCGCTGCGTTTACGTCGCCGGTTTGATTATCCGCGACTTGCCGCTCTTGCACAGCAACTTCCGCGCATCCGAAAGCCTGCACGACTATTTGGTACGCAACAAAACCGTCGCCATCGCCGATATCGATACCCGCCGCCTGACCACCCTGTTGCGTGAAAAAGGCGCGCAAGGCGGTGCAATCTTGACCGGTGCGGACGCTACGGTTGAAAAAGCACAAGAACTGATTGCCGCATTCGGCAGCATGGTCGGCAAAGACTTGGCAAAAGAAGTTTCCTGCACAGAAACTTACGAATGGACCGAAGGCGAATGGGAATTGGGCAAAGGTTTCGTTACACCTTCCGAACAGCCTTACCACGTCGTCGCCTACGATTTCGGCGTGAAAACCAACATCCTGCGCATGCTCGCCTCACGCGGCTGCCGCCTGACCGTCGTTCCCGCACAAACCAGCGCGGAAGACGTCTTGGCACTCAATCCTGACGGCGTATTCCTATCCAACGGCCCCGGCGACCCCGAGCCTTGCGGCTACGCCATCAAAGCCGTACAAAAACTGATGGAAAGCGGCAAACCGATTTTCGGCATTTGCTTAGGACACCAACTGATCAGCCTCGCCATCGGCGCCAAAACCCTGAAAATGCGCTTCAGCCATCACGGTGCCAACCACCCTGTACAAGATTTAGACAGCGGCAAAGTCGTCATCACCAGCCAAAACCACGGTTTCGCCGTCGATGCCGACACTCTGCCCACCAACGCACGCATTACCCACAAATCCTTGTTCGACAACACCTTGCAAGGCATCGAACTGACAGACAAACCTGTATTCTGCTTCCAAGGCCACCCCGAAGCCAGCCCGGGCCCGCAAGACGTCGGCTATCTATTCGACAAATTCATTGACAATATCAAAGCAGCAAAACAATAAAGCTGATTTTTTCAGACGGCCACACTCAACTCGACAACAGGCCGTCTGAAAACCAAACTTCAAAAATATAAATTCAGCCCCCTCTCAACATCTGTACAGCCTGAAAACCCAATCGTCTAATCAGAAAGGAAAACCAATGACTGAAAAACAAATGCACATTCTTTCCGTCACCGCCACCCTGGCCGGCGTCGGTATGTACGTTTCTTATATCCCGCAAATCCAAAACAACCTTGCCGGCAACCCCGGCTCGCCGTTGCAACCCCTCGTCGCCGCCATCAACTGCACATTATGGTTTGCCTACGGCTTTTTGAAAGAAAAACGCGACTACCCCATCATACTGGCAAACGCCCCAGGCATTATTTTGGGTTTGATTACATTTATCACTAGTTTTTAAGGAAGTTTTCAGACGGCCTGTGCAAATCAACATCTGTACAGCCTGAAAACCCAATCGTCTAATCAGAAAGGAAAACCAATGACTGAAAAACAAATGCACATTCTTTCCGTCACCGCCACCCTGGCCGGCGTCGGTATGTACGTTTCTTATATCCCGCAAATCCAAAACAACCTTGCCGGCAACCCCGGCTCGCCGTTGCAACCCCTCGTCGCCGCCATCAACTGCACATTATGGTTTGCCTACGGCTTTTTGAAAGAAAAACGCGACTACCCCATCATACTGGCAAACGCCCCAGGCATTATTTTGGGTTTGATTACATTTATCACTAGTTTTTAAGGAAGTTTTCAGACGGCCTGTGCAACATAAAAACACAAAAGGCCGTCTGAAAAAGAGTCACCAAAATATCAACGGCAGGAATTTTTCAGGTAGCTTTTTATCGAAAGGCAGATGGAACAAACGTCTTAAGCGTTTTTTCAGACTACCTTTGAACCCATCGGTGGGGTATGTACCGCAAGACACACACGCAGTGGGTTGGGATTGCAGGGAAAATGAAGAACGCGTGCGTACCGCACACACCATACATGCGGGCTATGGCTTACTCTCAAGAAGAGTCAACTAATTTTCAGATAACTTTTAAAGCAATAAAAGATCATTCAACTCTATATATACATTACTGCATCTTAAAGACTTATCATGATTACTTTAAAAAAAGATAGAAACTTAGTTTACATAAAAAACTGGTCTGACTTAGAAGAAATGGCTGGTTTTAGAAGAGAGATAAATCCAGAAGAAACCAAATTAAAAGAAATTATAGGTCAGTATAGTGGAGAACATGGAAAAGTTATATGTGGATTGAAAAATTGCCACACCCAACATCAAAATGGTTACATTGTAGTATCTACTGATGGACATATTACAAATATTGGAAAAGATTGTGGTGAAAAATATTTTGGGGTTGATTTTAAAACTATGTCATCGAAATTAACTCAAGATATCAAAGACTACACTAATCGAGAAGAATTACATACCTTCAATTTAAACAACTTAAATGAATGGTGTGAGACACGACTTAAAATTGCAAAAAATATTAATCGATATATTAGTCAATTAAGAGATGGCAAAGAAATTCCGGAAACTGTTCGAAAAAAAATTTCAAAAATGTCTAGAGATAGGACTTATCAAATAACAATTGAAAGAGAACTGACAGAAAAAGAAAAAGCTATCTACGAAAATATAGGTAGGACCGGAATTAAATATATCGAAGAAAATATAGCTACAGTTTCTGGTATAGAAGCAATGTATGATCAGAATAATTTAAAACTTCTAATTACTGATACACTAAAAAAATTTATAGAAAATTTCCCAATAGATAAAATTGATTTATTATCATCCAAAGACTTAGCATATTGGGCAAAGGAAGTAAAAGAAATTCCAAATTTAAAAAATAAAATAGATACCGCCATTAAATTTTGCGTTAATTTCCTAACCTTTGAGAATTTATTGCCATTTGAAAAAATTATTGAGAAACAGGAGGAAGTTGCAGAATGGCATAACTTTCTCAATTCATTGAAAACATTACCTTCAGTTAAAATAGATTAACTTTAGACTTAATCCAACAGGAAACATCATGCCTAAACGTACCGACCTAAAATCCATCCTTATCATCGGCGCCGGCCCTATCGTTATCGGTCAGGCCTGCGAATTTGACTATTCGGGCGCACAGGCCTGCAAAGCCTTGCGTGAAGAAGGCTATAAAGTCATTCTGGTGAATTCCAACCCCGCCACCATCATGACCGACCCTGAAATGGCGGATGTTACCTACATCGAGCCGATTATGTGGCAGACGGTGGAGAAGATTATCGCCAAAGAGCGTCCTGATGCGATTCTGCCCACGATGGGCGGTCAGACTGCGCTGAACTGTGCGCTGGATTTGGCGCGCAACGGCGTGTTGGCGAAATACAATGTTGAATTAATCGGTGCAACCGAAGACGCGATTGACAAGGCGGAAGACCGCGGCCGCTTTAAAGAAGCGATGGAAAAAATCGGTTTGTCTTGCCCGAAATCTTTTGTCTGCCACACCATGAACGAGGCTTTGGCAGCGCAAGAACAGGTCGGCTTCCCTACTCTGATTCGCCCTTCTTTCACCATGGGCGGTTCGGGCGGCGGCATTGCCTACAACAAAGACGAGTTTTTGGCGATTTGCGAACGCGGTTTTGATGCATCGCCTACTCATGAGTTGCTGATTGAGCAATCCGTTCTCGGCTGGAAAGAGTACGAAATGGAAGTTGTACGCGATAAAAACGACAACTGCATCATCATTTGCTCGATTGAAAACTTCGACCCGATGGGCGTGCATACCGGCGACTCCATCACTGTTGCACCTGCACAAACATTGACCGACAAAGAATACCAAATCATGCGTAATGCTTCGTTGGCAGTATTGCGCGAAATCGGCGTGGATACCGGCGGCTCAAACGTTCAGTTTGCAGTAAACCCTGAAAACGGCGAGATGATTGTCATTGAGATGAACCCGCGCGTAAGCCGTTCTTCCGCGTTGGCATCTAAAGCAACCGGCTTCCCGATTGCGAAGGTGGCGGCGAAACTGGCTGTCGGTTTTACGCTGGACGAGTTGCGCAACGACATTACCGGCGGCCGCACCCCAGCTTCGTTCGAGCCTTCTATCGACTATGTCGTGACCAAAATCCCGCGTTTTGCGTTTGAAAAATTCCCCGCTGCAGACGACCGCCTGACCACGCAGATGAAATCGGTGGGCGAAGTAATGGCGATGGGCCGTACCATTCAAGAAAGCTTCCAAAAAGCCCTGCGCGGTTTGGAAACCGGCTTGTGCGGCTTCAACCCTCGCAGCGAAGACAAAGCGGAAATCCGCCGCGAACTGGCCAACCCTGGCCCTGAACGTATGCTGTTTGTGGCAGACGCGTTCCGCGCGGGCTTCACGCTGGAAGAAATCCACGAAATCTGTGCCATCGACCCTTGGTTCTTGGCGCAAATCGAAGACTTGGTAAAAGAAGAAAAATCGGTTTCAGACGGCCAGTTGCAAGACTTAGATTACGCCGCTTTACGCCGTCTGAAACGCAAAGGCTTCTCTGACAAACGTTTGGCACAATTGTTGAACGTAAGCGAAAAAGAAGTCCGCGAACACCGCTACGCGCTGAACTTGCATCCTGTCTATAAACGCGTCGATACCTGCGCCGCCGAGTTTGCCACCGAAACCGCCTACCTCTACTCCACTTACGAAGAAGAATGCGAATCCCGTCCTTCCGACCGTAAAAAAGTGATGATCCTCGGCGGTGGTCCAAACCGTATCGGCCAAGGTATCGAATTTGACTACTGCTGCGTTCATGCCGCACTCGCCCTGCGCGAATCCGGTTTTGAAACTATCATGGTCAACTGTAACCCGGAAACCGTATCCACCGACTTCGACACCAGCGACCGCCTGTACTTCGAGCCGCTGACCTTGGAAGACGTATTGGAAATCGTCCGCACCGAAAACCCATGGGGCGTGATTGTTCATTACGGCGGCCAAACCCCGCTCAAACTGGCCAATGCTTTGGTGGCAAACGGCGTGAACATCATTGGTACATCTGCCGACAGCATCGACGCTGCCGAAGACCGCGAACGCTTCCAAAAAGTATTGAACGACTTAGGCCTGCGTCAACCGCCTAACCGCATCGCCCACAACGAAGAAGAAGCCCTCGTTAAAGCCGAAGAAATCGGTTATCCGTTGGTTGTCCGTCCTTCTTATGTACTCGGCGGCCGCGCCATGCAGATTGTTCACTCTGCCGAAGAGTTGCAAAAATACATGCGCGAAGCCGTACAAGTTTCCGAAGACAGCCCTGTATTGCTCGACTTCTTCTTGAACAACGCCATCGAAGTGGACGTAGACTGCGTTTCAGACGGCCAAGATGTCGTTATCGGCGGCATCATGCAACACGTCGAACAAGCAGGTATCCACTCCGGCGACTCCGGCTGCTCATTGCCTCCATACTCATTGGACGAAGAAATTCAAGACGAAATCCGCCGTCAAACCAAAGCCATGGCATACGCACTGGGCGTGGTCGGCTTGATGAACGTACAGTTTGCCGTACAAGACGGCGTGGTCTTCGTACTGGAAGTGAACCCACGCGCCAGCCGTACCGTACCGTTCGTATCCAAAGCCACCGGCGTACCGCTCGCCAAAGTCGGCGCACGCGTGATGGCAGGCATTTCGCTGAAAGAGCAAGGCGTAGAAAAAGAAGTCATCCCGGACTTCTACGCTGTTAAAGAAGCCGTGTTCCCATTCATCAAATTCCCGGGTGTGGACACCATTCTCGGCCCTGAAATGCGCTCTACCGGCGAAGTCATGGGCGTAGGCGCAAGCTTCGGCGAAGCATACTTCAAAGCCCAACTCGGGGCAGGCGAACGCTTGAGCACAACAGGCAAAGTGTTCCTCGCCGTACGCGACGAAGACAAACCGCTCATCGTCAAAACCGCACAAAACTTCCAAGCACTCGGCTACGGTGTTTGCGCCACACGCGGTACCGCCGAATACTTGAAAGAACACGGCATCATCGTGCAAGCGGTCAACAAAGTGCAGGAAGGCCGCCCACACATCGTGGACGCAATTAAAAACGGCGAAATCGCACTGGTAGTCAACACCGTCGGCAGCACAGTGCAATCTGTTACCGACAGCCACAGCATCCGCCGTACTTCCCTCACCCAACGCGTACCGCAATACACCACCATCGCCGGCGGCGAAGCCATGAGCGAAGGTGCAAAAAGCCGCGAACACTTGGGCGTGTACAGCGTACAGGAACTGCATGGCCGTCTGAAAAACAAAGCCTAATCAATCCTATCGGATTTAAATAGTTAAAAGGCCGTCTGAAACCTGATTGCTCAGTTTCAGACGGCCTTTCTGCAAAAAGAAGAAAAACGTAATGAAACAAACTATTCAAGAAAGACTGACTCAAATTTCACTTGCCGAACCACTGCATTTTCTGCTGGCGGCGGAGAGCGGAAGCCGCGCATGGGGCTTTGCTTCGCCCGACAGCGATTATGACGTTCGCGCCATTTATATCCGTCCACAGGAACATTATCTGCAAATCGATGAAGCAAAAGATACGTTTGAATTTATTGAAAACCAATGGTTTGACGTAGGCGGCTGGGACATCCGCAAGGCTTTGCGCCTGTTGAGAAAAAGCAATGCTGTATTGCTGGAGTGGTTTCGTTCGCCGATTGTTTATACACAAGATGAGGCATTCATAGGCCGTCTGAACGAACTTGCACCCCAATACGTCCAAGCCGCCGCGTTGTTGCACCATTATCGCGGTATCGCCGGCAATGCTTTGAAAGCCATGGATTTGGCGCAGCCGATTAAATTGAAGAAATGGTTTTACGTCTTACGCCCTTTATTGGCGGCACGCTGGGCAGTGAAACAAGGCGGTATTCCGCCAATGACTTTGGTCGAGTTGATGAATGAGTGGCAGACAAATTGTGCCACCCAAATTACTGATCTGGTTGCATTAAAAGCAGGTCAGGACGAAAGTTATCTGCACACATTATCGCCAGAGCTGCAAAAGCTGACTATTGATCTATATAACGAAGTTTCTGCCTTGTCTGCCTCTACTGCCGAACCTGCCGAACCTG
Source organism: Neisseria sp. P0009.S010 (assembly GCF_051958545.1). Lineage (NCBI taxonomy): Bacteria > Pseudomonadati > Pseudomonadota > Betaproteobacteria > Neisseriales > Neisseriaceae > Neisseria > Neisseria sp. P0009.S010. The sequence continues at coordinate 157,007 of NZ_JBQCVH010000004.1, read as the reverse complement.
CCGAACCTGCCAATAGTGGGCCTTTGAACGAATTATTCCGTTCCACCTTGGCAACCATTTATCCGTAAAAGGCCGTCTGAATATGCTGACCCTCGAAGACTTGCACACGCAAAACCTGATTCTGCTTGAAGCCGTGTCCGGCAGCCGTGCCTACGGTTTGGCAACGCCCGAGTCCGATACCGACATCAAAGGCGTGTTTTACCTGCCCAAATCCATGTTTTACGGTATGGAATACATCCCGCAAATCAGCAATGAAACCAACGATATTGTGTATTACGAACTGGGACGGTTTATCGAATTGCTGCTGCAAAGCAATCCGAACACGCTGGAGCTGCTGGCTTCCCCTTCCGACTGTGTGCGATACCGTTCGCCATTGATGGATGCGTTCAAAACCGAATGGTTTATCTCTAAAACCTGCCAGCAAAGTTTTGCAGGCTATGCCTACGGACAAATCAAAAAAGCACGGGGATTGAATAAAAAAATCAGCAATCCGATGCCGTCTGAAAAGAAAAGCATCCTTGATTTCTGCCACATCGTAGAAGGCGCGCAAACTGTACCGCTGCAACACTGGCTTTCGCAACGCGGAATGGAGCAGCGGCGCATCGGCTTGGTCAAAATCGCCCATGCCCGAGAACTTTATGCCCTGTTTTACGATGCCGACGGCACACTTGGCTACCACGGTATTGCACCCAAACCCGAAGCCACAACGCTTTCACTCAGCACCATTCCAGAAGGTGAAACACCGCTTGCCCATCTATCCTTCAACCAAGACGGATACAGCAGCTACTGCCGCGAATATGCCTCTTATCAACAATGGCTAGTAGAACGCAACGAAACACGCTATCAAGGCACGCAGGCACACGGCCAAGGTTACGATGCAAAAAATATGATGCACACCTTCCGCCTGCTTGAAACTGCGCGCGATATTGCCCTTCATGGCGAAATCCGTCCACGCCGTCCCAATCGTGACGAATTGCTGGCCATCAAGCGCGGTTCTTTTCCTTACAATGAACTGTTGGCGCGTGCAGAAACATTGATTAACGAAGTAGAAAATTTGTTCGCCCAGTCCGATCTGCCGGAAACTGTAAACAGCAGTTTGGCAATCAATGCCCTCGTCGAAATCCGAACCAAGATTTACGGATAAGAGAATCAAAAACAGAGGCCGTCTGAAATTATGTTTTTCCGCTTTTCAGACGGCCTTTTCATATTTCAAATTCCAACCGTCTGTCCATCAAAACAACCTTTTCTGCCATCTCCAAACAAGCAATAACAACATGAAATATAATTTCGTTATTGATTGGATTCATACGACAAAATTGTTGTTTTTTCATCATAATCCCAAAATATCGAGTTTAACGCCTATTCTCCTTGCTTTATAATGGCCGTCCAAAATAAAAATACAATTAAAGCAAAAGCATGTCTTTGCAACTTAAGCAGATTTGCATAATTGAATATATGCTTTAATCATAATAATGATAAAATAATACGGCTTTCCTCTAAATTAAAGGGAAAACTGCACAAGAAACGGAAAATAAAATGAGTGTCGGATTATTGCGTGTTTTGGTTCAAAGCCAGACCATCTCAAATCAACAAGCGGAACATTACAACAACCTTTTACAATCGGGCAAAGAAATCCTGCCCAACCTGTTTTCAGACGGCATCATCTCCCCTAAAGCTTTGGGGGAGTTAGTTGCGCGCGTATTCAGCTATCCCCTTTTGGATTTGCACTACTACCCGCGCAATAATGTAGTCAGCGACATTCTGACGGAAGAGCAAATGGTACAAAACCGTTGCATTCCGATTTTCAAACGCGGACGCAAGGTTTATTTCGCCGTATCCGATCCGACCCAAATCCAAAACTTTCAAAAAATCGCTTTTGCTTCAGGTTTAAGTGTAGACTTGGTAGTGGTTCCAGATGACCAGCTCAGCTCATTGCTGGAATGGCTGGGTCAACGCTCGACCACCATTCTGAAAGAAATCAACGACGAACATGAAGCAACGCAGCAATCTCAATCGCTTTATATCGATAACGAAGAAGCTGAAGACGGCCCTATCCCCCGCTTCATCCACAAAACCTTATCCGATGCCCTGAACGCGGGCGCATCGGACATCCACTTTGAATTCTACGAGCAAATGGCGCGCGTCCGTTTCCGCGTGGACGGACAGTTGCGTGAAGTCGTACAGCCGCCTGTCGCCGTGCGCGGTCAGTTGGCATCGCGCATCAAAGTGATGGCGCGTTTGGATATTTCTGAAAAACGTATTCCGCAAGACGGTAGAATTCAAATTGCCTTCCACAAACACGGCCGTCCGATTGACTTCCGTGTCAGCACTTTGCCGACGCTGTTTGGCGAAAAAGTGGTGATGCGCATCCTAAATTCCGATGGTACATCGCTCAATATCGACCAGCTCGGTTTAGAGCCTTTCCAAAAAGAAATGCTGCTTGAGGCCATCAACCGCCCTTATGGCATGGTGTTAGTTACCGGTCCGACAGGCTCGGGCAAAACCGTTTCGCTCTATACCTGCCTGAGCATTTTGAACACGGAAGATGTCAACATTTCAACGGCAGAAGATCCGGCCGAGATTAACCTGCCGGGCGTCAACCAAGTCAACGTCAATGAAAAACAAGGCCTGACGTTTGCCACCGCACTCCGATCCTTCTTACGTCAAGATCCTGATATTATTATGGTCGGCGAGATCCGCGACTTGGAAACCGCCGACATCGCCATTAAAGCCGCCCAAACCGGCCACATGGTTTTCTCTACCCTGCATACCAATAATGCACCGGCCACCCTGTCCCGCCTTTTGAACATGGGTGTCGCGCCTTTCAACATCGCCAGTTCAGTCAGCCTGATTATGGCGCAAAGGCTGTTGCGCAGACTGTGTCCAAATTGCAAACGCGAAGTTGAGCGCCCGCCGGTTCCGGCATTGAAAAAAGCCGGCTTTACCGATGCGGACTTGGCTCAAGATTGGAAGCTCTACCGCCCTGTTGGTTGCGACAGCTGCCGCGGCAAAGGCTTTAAAGGCCGCGTCGGTATTTATGAAGTCATGCCGGTCAGCGATGAAATGCAAAAAGTCATTATGAACAACGGTACGGAAGTTGATATCATGAACATGGCCTATCAGGAAGGCATGGTAGACCTGCGTCGTGCCGGCCTCATGAAAGTCATGCAGGGCCTGACTTCGTTGGAAGAAGTAACTGCTCATACCAATGACTAAAACTGCCATATTTTCGAAAATTACAATAAAGCGGCACGGGGAAACAGTCCGCTTTATTTCTTACTAACAAGGGATAACTCATGACTCAAGCAGAGCAAAAAAGAAGTCTGTTCGGTTCAAGAAGCAAAGGTAAGCGTTTTACGTTTGAAGGAAAAAACATCGAGACCGAACGTCTTGTCCGCGGCGAAGTAGTTGCCAAAGATGAAGAAGAGGCGCGCAAAAAACTCCAGCGCAGAGGCATTCGTCCTTTGCGCATCAGCAAAGTCAAAACTGCACGCAAACGCCGTATTACCCAAGAAGACATCACGGTGTTTACGCGCCAACTGGCAACGATGATGAAGGCAGGCTTGCCGCTGATGCAGGCTTTTGAAATCGTTGCTCGCGGCCACTCCAATCCGAGCATGACCGAAATGCTGATGCAGGTTCGCTCTGATGTCGAACAAGGTAGCGCATTGGGTAAATCGTTCTCCAAATATCCAAAATATTTCGACCGTTTCTATTGCAATCTGGTCAGCGCAGGCGAGTCCGGCGGCGTACTGGAAAGCCTATTGGACAAACTGGCTGTCTATAAAGAAAAAACCCAAGCCATTAAGAAAAAAGTCAAAACCGCATTGACCTACCCGATTGCCATTATCGTGGTGGCGATTGCGCTTATCTTCATCATGATGATGTTTGTACTGCCTGCCTTTAAAGAAGTTTATGCCAATATGGGTGCAGAGCTGCCAAGCCTTACCCAACTCGTCATGAGCTTGTCTGATTTATTCGTCGACTACGGCTGGATTATGATCATCCTTTTGATTGTTTCCGCCTTCGGCCTGTACAAACTCCATGAAAAATCGCCTACCTTCCAAAAACGAATCGATGCTCTGATTTTGAGACTGCCTGTTTTTGGCACCATTGTCCGAAAAGCGACCATCGCCCGTTGGGCGCGTACGACTTCCACCCTCTTCGCCGCCGGCGTTCCTTTAGTGGAAGTATTAGATTCAGTTGCAGGCGCATCCGGCAATATTCTCTATGAAGAAGCTACTCAAGACATCCGCGCCAAGGTAACCCAAGGTCTGTCGCTGACATCCAGTATGCAAAGTACGGATATGTTCCCCAACATGGTGATCCAAATGGCGGCCATCGGCGAAGAGTCAGGCTCTTTGGATGATATGCTGAACAAAGCAGCCGAATTCTACGAAGATGAAGTAGACAACTCCGTCTCCCGATTGTCTCACTTGATGGAGCCTATCATCATGGTGGTATTGGGTTCGCTCATCGGTATCTTGCTGATTGCCATGTATCTGCCGCTGTTTAACTTGGGTAATGTCGTAGGTTGATATGTTTGATAGTATTTACTCCGCCATCGACACCCTCTCCGTTCTTGCGCCATTCGCTATTCCTTTAGCCGTTATTTTGGGATTACTGATTGGCAGCTTTCTAAACGTTGTTATTTATCGCACGCCGATAATGATGGAACGCGAATGGACACAATTTTCTAAAGAGCATTTGGGCATCGAGCTGACAGACGAAGAAACACAGCCATTTAATCTGCGTAAACCGGATTCACGCTGCCCCAAATGCAAAAGCCCAATCAAACTTTGGCAAAACATCCCTATCCTCAGCTATGTTTTCCTGAGAGGAAAATGTCACTCCTGCAAAACCGCGATCGGCATACGCTATCCGCTGATTGAGCTGCTGACAGGTGTCTTATTCGGTATTGTCGCGTGGCAATACGGCTGGTCATGGGCGACTATTGGCGGATTAATTCTGACTGCCATACTGATTGCACTGACCTTTATCGATGCCGATACGCAATATTTGCCCGACAGCCTGACTCAGCCCCTAATCTGGATCGGCCTGCTGTTTAATCTGAATGACACATTCGTTCCCCTGCATTCAGCCGTTTTAGGCGCAATCGCAGGCTATATGAGCCTTTATACTTTATGCGCCGTCTATAAACTTCTGACCGGTAAAATCGGCATGGGCAATGGCGACTTCAAACTTTTGGCCGCGCTCGGTGCATGGCTGGGCGTAGGTATCTTGCCTGTTCTGATCTTCATGGCTGCCTTGGTCGGACTGGTGGGCGCACTCATTGCCCGCGTCGGCAAAGGTCAATATTTTGCTTTTGGTCCCAGCCTTGCTGTGGCAGGATGGATTATTTTGGTTGCCAATACACCTATTACCCAACTGGTACAATGGTGGCTCATACAATCAGGATTCCGATAATGACATTATGGATAGGCTTGACCGGCGGTATTGGCAGCGGCAAATCATCTATTGCCCAAATGTTTGCCGAGCTTGGCGTACCCATTATTGATGCCGATGCCATCAGCCGTTCACTGACTGCTGAAAACGGCGAAGCCCTTCCAGCCATCCGCCAACTTTTCGGCGATGAGGTTTTTGACAGTGAAGGCCGTCTGAATCGTATGGCTTTACGGGAAGAAGTTTTCAGACGGCCTCAATCAAAAAAACAACTGGAAAATCTGCTTCTGCCGTTAATCTTAAACAAAATCCAACAGCAGAAACAAAAACTTGCTTCCTCTGCCTACGGCATTGTCGATGTACCGCTTTTAATTGAGAATCCGGCATTTAAAGCGGAGACTGACCGCATTTTGGTTGTAGATGTTCCGGAGTCCGTCCAAATCGAACGCGTACACCAACGCAATGGTTTTTCAGAAGAACAAACGCGTCAAATCATGGCCACTCAAGCTTCTCGATCTGACAGACTGCTTCATACCAACGATGTATTGGACAATGCGCATAGCATGGAAGAAGCAAAAATCAAGGTTGCCCGCTTGCATCAATACTATCAATCCATTGCACAAACTCTGAAAGAAACTGCATGACTGCTCCTGTTGTAAAATGTCCGACCTGCCACAAAGAAGTCGTTTGGAACACCGACAGCCCCTACCGCCCTTTCTGCAGCAAACGGTGTAAACTCATTGATTTAGGCGAATGGGCACAAGAAAAATACACTGTTTCTTCAGAAGACGACCCTTTTTCAGACCTATTGAACGGTAAATAACCTACGCCGCTTCCTTCAGCCTATCCAAAACAAGCTCAAAACAGTAAAATACCCTCTTTATTCCAACCTATTCCATCCACCATGCTCACCTTCCAACAAATTATTTTCAAATTACAAAACTACTGGGCAGACAAAGGCTGCACCGTTATCCAACCTTTCGATATGGAAGTCGGTGCCGGTACTTCCCATCCTGCCACTTGTCTGCGCGCGTTAGGCCCAGAGCCTTGGTTTGCCGCTTACGTTCAACCCAGCCGCCGCCCCAAAGACGGCCGCTACGGCGACAACCCCAACCGCTTGCAACACTACTATCAATTCCAAGTTGCGCTCAAACCAGCTCCCGCCAATATTCAAGACCTCTACCTCGACTCACTGCGCGAATTGGGTATCGACCCTAAAGTACACGACATCCGTTTTGTCGAAGACGACTGGGAAAACCCTACTCTCGGCGCTTGGGGTTTGGGTTGGGAAGTTTGGCTCAACGGCATGGAAGTAACCCAATTCACCTACTTCCAACAAGTCGGCGGTATCGACTGCTCCCCTGTACTTGGTGAAATCACCTACGGTATCGAGCGTCTCGCCATGTATCTGCAAGGCGTGGAAAATGTGTATGATCTCGTTTGGGCAAAAACCCTTGATGGCAACATCGTCACTTACGGCGACGTTTATCATCAAAACGAAGTCGAACAATCCACCTACAACTTCGAATACAGCGATGCCGATTGGCTCTTGCGCCAATTCAACGACTATGAAGAACAAGCCAAACGCCTGCTTGCCGTTGAAGACACCAGTCTTGCCCTGCCTGCTTACGAACTTGTACTCAAAGCCGGCCACACGTTCAACCTATTGGATGCACGCGGCGCCATTTCCGTTACCGAACGCGCAACCTACATCGGCCGCATTCGTGCACTGAGCCGTATCGTTGCTCAAAAATTCGTTGAAAGCCGCGAGAAACTGGGCTTCCCATTGCTTAAAAACCAATAAGCCTGCATATACTTACCACGCCGCCCTTTGATACATTCAAGTGGCGGCGTTTCTATTTTCAGACGGCCTTAACGTCGATGCCATCGCAAACACTTCCTGCCTGCTTTCAGGTAAAATAAGCCCTTTATTACATAAACCGTCTGAAAACATGAGTTCATCCTCTTCTGCAAAAACGCCCTTTTTCTTACTTTCCCTCGTTGCCATCATTCTTGACCAACTGAGCAAATGGGAAATCTTGAAACACTTTACCGAAGGCGAACGCCTCAATATCATTCCAGACTTTTTTGACCTGACGCTTGCCTATAATCCAGGCGCGGCTTTCAGCTTTTTGGCCGACCAAGGCGGCTGGCAAAAATTCTTCTTTTTAGGTCTGGCCGTCGTTATCAGCCTGTATTTGGCCCGTGCCATCTGGCGCGATGAGTTTGGCCGCTGGGGTAAACTGGGGGCTGCCATGATTATCGGCGGCGCGATTGGCAATGTGGTTGACCGTCTGATTCACGGCCACGTTGTCGATTTTCTGCTTTTCTATTGGCAAAACTGGTTCTACCCCGCATTTAACATTGCCGACAGCTTTATCTGCGTTGGCGCAGTTTGCTTGGTATTAGATGGTTTGCTGCACAAAAAAACACCTTCAAACGACACAAAGGCCGTCTGAAAACGGAACACACATGACTCAAAAAACCATTATCCTTGCCAATCCCCGCGGCTTCTGTGCCGGCGTTGACCGTGCCATCAGTATTGTTGAACGTGCACTCGAAGAATACGGCGCACCCATTTACGTCCGCCATGAGGTCGTTCACAACAAATTCGTCGTGGACAATCTGCGGGCAAAAGGTGCCGTCTTTGTCGATGACTTGGCGGATGTACCCAAGGGTGCAACGCTGATTTACTCGGCTCACGGCGTATCCAAAGCCGTACAGGAAGAAGCTGCACAACGTGGTTTCCGCGTTTTTGATGCCACCTGCCCTCTGGTAACCAAAGTCCATAAAGAAGTAGCCCGCCTTGATGAGCAAGATTACGAAATTATCATGATCGGCCACAAAGGCCATGTCGAAGTGGAAGGCACAATGGGACAATTACCTCCGGGTAAAATGTTTCTGGTTGAGACAGTGGAAGATGTAGCCGGACTGAACATCAAAAATCCTGACAAACTTGCCTACGTCAGCCAAACCACTTTATCGGTAGACGAAACCAAAGACATCATTGCAGCTTTAAACCAACGCTTCCCCAATATCCGTAATCCGCACAAAGAAGACATCTGCTACGCCACAACCAACCGCCAAACCGCTGTTAAAGAATTGGCGGAAGAATGCGATCTCGTGATTGTTGTCGGCTCGCCCAACTCTTCCAACAGCAACCGCTTGCGTGAAGTAGCCGCATTACGCGGAGTTGATGCCTATATGGTCGATAATGCCTCCTATCTGAAAAAAGAATGGTTTGAAAACAAAACCAAGGTCGGTGTCACTGCCGGTGCATCTGCGCCCGAAGTATTGGTCCGAGAAGTCTTACAAACCATTCAAGATTGGGGACATGAGACCATACGTGAAGGAGAAGGCGCAGAAGAAAGCATTGTATTTGTCTTGCCCAAAGAGTTGCGTCGCGAGGGCGAAAACAAACAAATCCTAAATAAAGGGTAAGTTTGTTATTTGCTTTATTTGAAAACTTAAGGCCGTCTGAAAATTTTCAGACGGCCTTAAGTTTATTTTGCTAATAAAAAAGACCTGCCTTAAAAGCAGGTCTTTTCATACATTATCCTGATTATTTATCAGAAGTATGTTGCTGACGGCGTAAGATAGCCGGAATTTCAAAGTCATCCAGTACAGACTGGTTGCTGAAATCAGCCGCAGTCAGATTCATAGAACGGATATTGCGGTTGGTACGAACCAAGCTTTCAGCACTGCTTTGGCTTTGAGCTTGAGGCGCTTCTGCCGCACCGCGTACCAATTGTTGGGTACGGGCAGCAGCACGCAGTTGGTTGTCAGTACCGTTTTCTTTCAAGCCGGTAGCAATGATGGTAATACGGATAGCATCTTCGCTCATGCTCTCGTCTTCGGCAGCACCAAATTTGCATTCCACTTCAGGGTGTGCATTTTGGTTGACAATACGCATAATCTCGTTGAACTCGGACATTTTCAGGCAACCAGGGGCAGTGGTAATGTTTACCAATACACCGCGTGCGCCATCCAAAGTAACGTTATCCAAGAGCGGGCTGGAAATAGCCTGATCGGTAGCCAAACGGGCACGGTCGATACCTTGTGCAAAACCTGAACCCATCATGGCGATACCGCGATTGCTCATCACGGTTTTCACGTCGGCGAAGTCCAAGTTGATCATGTCGCTAGGGCAAGTCACCACTTCAGAAATACCGGCAACCGCATCACGCAGTACATTGTCTGCCGCACGGAAAGCTTCGCGCATGGTCACGTCTTCGCCCAAAGCAGTCATCAATTTGTCATTCGGGATAATAATCAGGGAATCCACGCGCTCTTTAAGCTGATCCAAACCTGCTTGAGCGATATGTACGCGTTTGCCTTCGTAAGCAAACGGACGGGTTACAACCGCAACGGTCAGGATACCCATTTCTTTAGCGATTTCAGCCACAACAGGAGCGGAGCCGGTACCTGTACCACCACCCATACCGGTAGTGATGAACAGCATGTTTGCACCGCGGATGGCATCTTCGATGGCTTCGCGATCTTCTTGAGCAGCGGCGCGGCCGATTTCAGGATTTGCACCGGCACCCAAACCTCGAGTCAGGTTTGTACCCAATTGAATGCGTTTAGCCGCATTGTTTTTAGCCAATGATTGCGCATCGGTATTGGCACTGATGAACTCAACACCATGAATAGTGTTGGCAACCATGTTGTTGATGGCATTACAGCCGCCGCCGCCCAAACCGATAACTTTAATAACAGCAGGGCTTGTTGCTGATTCTGCTACGTCGTAAACAAATTCCATTCAATAATCCTCCGCGCCCCGCTTTATAAGGACGGTTCAAAAATAACTCATTATCCGTATTATATAAGAAGTATCCAGATACTGGCAAAAATCTTCTTACCATTCAGCTGTCGGCGTTATATTTTTACTACATTTTTTAACAGAAAATATACAAGTTTTAAATTATCCACTTGGCAATTATTTAAAACCGTTTAATTCCACTTAAATATTCAGGACAAACGGTTGCTGCACCGCCTGCCCTGAAAACTTTTATCAGAAATTGTCTCTGAAGAATCTTTGGATTTTTTCCCACAGACCCATTTTTTTTCCTGCATCATTCAGGGCAATCGCACCGGTTCGGCTAGTTTGTTCACCCTCTTCTGCGGCATAGGCCGTCTGAAGCAGGCCGATCGCTGTTGAATAGCGTGGATTGCGGATACGCTCAGATACGCCGCCCATTTCTTGTGGAACACCAATACGCGCCGGCAGGTTGAAGACTTCTTCCGCCAACTCAACAATACCGGTCAACATAGAAGCACCGCCGGTCAAAACGATACCGGAAGTCAGCACTTCTTCAGGGAAGCCGGAACGGCGCAATTCGTTCAGCGTCAATTCCAAAATCTCTTCTACACGCGGGCCGATGATTTCAGCCAATACACGGCGTGAAATTTGACGTGATTGACGGTCACCAACACTAGGAACTTCAATCATTTCATCCAAGCCGTCCATAGTCGGAATCGCGGCACCGTAATGGATTTTGATGTACTCGGCTGCACTGTGCGGCGTACGCAAGGCTTGTGCCAAGTCTTTGGTAATCAAATCGCCAGCAACGGGAATAACCGCGGTATGGCGGATTGCACCATTGGTATAAACCGCGATATCGGTTGTACCGCCACCGATATCGATGACGCACACACCCAAATCTTTTTCGTCTTCAGTCAAAACAGCATGACCGCTTGCCAAAGGCTGAAGCATGATTTGATCCATTTGCAGGCCGCAACGTTGGATACATTTTTGGATATTTTGCAAGGCAGTGTTAGCACCGGTAATGATGTGAACACGGGTATCCAAACGCACGCCGCTCATGCCGATAGGCTCTTTCACACCTGGCTGGTTGTCGATGATGTACTCTTGAACCACAGTATGCAAGATATTGTGATCAGGCGGAATATTGATGGCTTTGGCCGTTTCGATGGCACGATCGATGTCGGCTTGCGATACTTCGCCATCTTTAATTTTGACCACGCCTTGTGAATTCAGGCTGCGGATATGGTTACCAGCAATACCGGTGACGACGTGGGAAATTTTGGTATCTGCCATCAGCTCGGCATCTTCCACCGCCTGACGAATGGCTTGTGCAGTGGCGTCAATGTTGGTCACCATACCTGCACGCAGGCCGCGTGAAGGGCTTTGACCCAAGCCAACAATGTGGATTTCGTTATCTTCCCGAATCTCACCGATTAAGGCGATGACCTTGGACGTACCAATGTCTAAGGCACTGATATATTTATTTTGTTGTTGTTCCATAATTGCTCGTTCGCTATGTTGTCTGACTGACGGTTTGATTATTTTTGAAACAAGATTGCTTCACGTCTAATCGGCTATTCACTGTCGGAAGGGTTTTCAGACGGCCTGTAACGGACTGAAAAACCATCCTTATAACGCATATCGACATACTCGATACGACTTTGTTTTTTACGCAGCAGCGATGGCCAAATCTGGGCAAACTGCTGCAAACGTTTGATTTCGTTTTCACGCCCCAAGCGCACGGTAATGCCGTTGTTCAATACAAGCAGCCATGCCGACCGCGGCGTGTAGATCAATTCTTTGATGGTCAGTTTCAACGGGCTCAAAATTCCGGAAAAGTCCGCATAATGTTTGACCATGTCTTTGCCTGTCCCCTGCTGCCCTTCAAATATAGGCAGGTCCTGTTTCAGGCTTGCGGCAAACACATTACCCTTACTGTCCACCAAGCCGCCAGCGCGCCAGTGTGCAACCGGCACACGCTCGGTCAGGATAATTTCCACGGTTTCCGGAAAACGGCGGCGTACCATTGCCGAGTCAATCCAAGGCAACTCCTGAAAAGCGGCCTGCGCCGAATCAATATCGGCGCGGAACATATTACCCCTGATATGCTCTCGTGCAACGGTTTGCAATTCTTTGCCGGAAGCATATTTCAGCTTGCCCTGAATGGCAATCTGTTTCACAGGGAAATATTTGGAATTGTAAAGCCAAGCTATGCCCGAACCTATCAACAGAAAGGTCATCAGCACCAATAGCCGGCGGGTCAGCCGACCCAGTGCGCCTGCATCATCCCACATGAGCGGTCTTCAAAATCTCAATACATAAATCAGCAAAATCTACGCCGGTATGGCCTGCAGATTTTGGCACCAAACTGTGGCTGGTCATACCGGGCAAGGTATTGATTTCCAAGAGATACAGTTTACCGTCCGTATCTTTCAGAAAGTCCACGCGCGAACAACCGTCCGCACCAATCGCCTGTGCGCCACGCACGGCCAGTTCGCGCATCAGGTTTTCCTCCGCCTCGCTCAGATCTTCCGACGGGCATTGATAAACCGTATCGTCGCGGTTGTATTTGGCTTCGTAATCGTAAAACTCGGTAGCTGGAATAATATGAATGCTCGGCAGGCCTTTGCCGTTCAATACCGGGCAAGAATACTCTCCGCCGCCGATAAAGCGTTCGGCAATAATTTCACCCTGCAAATGTTTCAATTCTTCGTAAACGCTTTTCAGACGGCCTTTTTCTTTGACTTTTACCACACCGACGCTGCTACCTTCTGCGGCGGGTTTCACAAACATCGGCAGGCCCAATTTTTCTTCAACGGCATCAAAGTCGCTGTCGTCATGCAATACGGCAAATTCAGGGACAGGCAAGCCCACGGCCTGCCAAATCAATTTGCAGCGGTATTTGTCCATACCCAGCGCAGAAGCGGCTACACCGCTGCCGGTGTAAGGAATACCCATCAGTTCCAACGCGCCTTGAATCGCGCCATCTTCGCCGAAAGTGCCGTGCAGAATATTGAAGGCCGTCTGAAAACCTTGTGTTTTCAATTCAGACAACGGGGTTTCTTTGGGGTCGAACGCATGGGCATCAACGCCTTTGCTTTTCAAGGCAGCCAAAATAGCGGCACCGCTATCCAGAGAAACTTCGCGCTCGCTGGAGAATCCGCCCATCAACACGGCCACTTTGCCAAAATTCTGCATAATTTCTACTTTCTTAAATACTGATACAGGCCGTCTGAAATATTGTTCAGACGACCTATGTGTCCTCAAAGGCCAATATGCCTTTTTATTATGATTGTTTCGACAATTCCACCAATGCAGACGGAACGCGGTTGATGCTGCCGGCACCCATATTCAACACGACATCGCCGTCTTGCAAAACATTCAGCAGCATTTGCGGCAGGTCGGCAACATTTTCGCAGTAAATCGGCTCAAGTTTGCCCAATACGCGGATGGCGCGCGCTAAGGCGCGGGAGTCAGCCGCGGCAATCGGCTCTTCTCCTGCGGCATAAACTTCGGTCAACACCAGCGCATCGACGGTATTGAGGACTTTGGTAAAGTCTTCAAACAAATCGCGTGTACGGGTATAGCGGTGCGGTTGAAAAGCCAAGACCAAGCGTTTTTCAGGGTATGCACCGCGCGCAGCGGAAAGGGTTGCCGCCATTTCGACAGGATGGTGGCCATAATCGTCCACCAGCAAAGCAGTTCCACCGTTTGGCAACTTAATGTCGCCATATTTTTGGAAGCGGCGGCCGACACCCTCAAAGCCGAGCAAACCTTTTTGGATCGCTTCAACCGATGCGCCAACTTCCAGCGCAACGCCGATAGCCGCCAATGCATTGAGGACGTTGTGGCGGCCGGGCATATTCAAAACAACTTCAAACGGTTCTTGCTCATGTCCTTTCATTTGAACATGAACAGTAAATTTCATTTGCGCGCCAACGTTTTCAATATCGGTCGCGTAGATATCGGCAGTATCGTCCAAGCCGTAAGTGGCGTAAGGTTTGCTGATTTTCGGTAAAATCGCACGGACGTGTTCGCTATCGATACACAAAAAGGCTTTTCCATAGAATGGCATACGGTGGATGAAGTCCACAAACGCCTGATGCAGTTTCTCAACGCTGTGTCCGTAAGTGTCCATATGGTCTTCGTCGATATTGGTTACGACGGACATAATCGGCGTCAGATACAGGAAAGAAGCATCGGATTCGTCGGCTTCGGCAACAATGTATTCACCTTTACCCAAACGGGCGTTGGTACCTGCGGCGTTGAGCTTGCCACCGATAACGAAAGTCGGATCGAGTCCTGCCGCGCCGAGAATAGAAGCGGTTAGGCTGGTGGTCGTGGTTTTACCGTGCGTACCGGCAATGGCGATACCATCACGGAAGCGCATCAATTCTGCCAACATCAACGCGCGCGGAATCACGGGGATTTGCTGTTCCAACGCGGCAACAACTTCAGGATTGTCTTTTTTGACGGCAGTAGAGGTAACAACTACGTCGGCACCATTGACGTGTTCGGCAGTATGACCGGGGTAAACTTGGATGCCGAGAGCGCTCAAATGCTCGGTAACGGCATTACGCGCCTGATCCGAACCGGAAACTTTAAAGCCCAAATTGTGTAAGACTTCGGCAATACCGCTCATGCCGACGCCGCCGATTCCGACAAAATGGATGTTGGTGACTCGATTTTTCATCATAATGTTGCGTTCCGGTTGGTTTTTAGTGCGTAAAGGCGTTATTTTAAAGGGCTATCCGCTTCTGCGCTATGCTTTTATTGTAAAGGAATTTTAACAAAAGCAATAAAGGCCGTCTGAAACGCCGTTAATCAACTTTTCAGACGGCCTTGAACAAAGTCTGCCTGCTTATTCGGTACAGGATATGGCAATTTCCGCCACATCGTCCGCACTGTGCGGCAGTGCCAGCGTACGGGCATTTTTCGCCCATTTCAGGCATTTTTCGCGATTCAAGCCGCCGAGAATTTCGGCCAGTTTTTCTGCCGTCAGTTGAGTTTGCGGCAACAACAAACCGGCTTCGGCCTGCACCATAAAACGCGCATTGGCTGTTTGGTGGTCGTCCACCGCGTGCGGATACGGCACCAGCAACGCACCCAAACCGGCAGCCGTCAGCTCGGCAATCGTCAGCGCGCCGGCACGGCAAATTACCAAATCGGCATCACGGTAGGCGGATACCATATCGGTAATAAATTCCACGCATTCGGCTTGCACACCCAACGCATCGTAATCCGCCTGCAGGTTGCCCAATTTATTGCGGCCGGACTGATGATACATTTGCGGACGGGCCGCTTCAGGCAATAATGCCAACGCTTGCGGGACAGTTTTATTCAACACATCCGCACCCAAACTGCCGCCCACCACCAAAACTTTCAGACGGCCTTGACGGTTTTCAAAGCGTTCTTCAGGAACAGGCAATGCCGCAATATCGGCACGGACAGGATTACCCACCAATCCGCCTTCATGTTGAAAGGCTTTGGGGAAAGCATACAGAACACGTTTTGCCCAACGCGACAGTTGGCGGTTGGACAAACCGGCTACGGCGTTTTGCTCGTGAATCACAATCGGCACACCGGAAATTTTTGCCGCCACGCCGCCGGGGAAAGTAACGAAACCGCCAAAACCGATAACGCATTCAACACGGTGTTTCTTAATAATCTGCTGCGCCTCGCGGACGGTTTTGTACAGCGTAAACGGCAACATCAGCTTACGCTTGATGCCGTTGCCACGGATGCCTTTAATGGCCAGCGTTTCCAAGCGTATGCCGTATTGCGGCACGATGCGCTCTTCCATCGAATCTTTACTACCCAACCAAATCACATGATGGCCGCGCTTTTGCAGCGACTCGGCAACCGCCAATGCAGGGAAAATATGACCGCCCGTACCGCCGGCCATCAGCATAAAAGTTTTACCGCTCATGGTTTTACTCCACCGAATAACCGCGCATTTTTTGGCGGTTTTCATAATCAATGCGCAATAACAAAGTAACGCACACCAGCATGATAAAGACAGCCGAACCGCCGTAAGACATAAACGGCAAAGTCAGGCCTTTAGTGGGTAGGATACCGATGTTTACACCGATATTGAAGAAACTTTGAATACCAATCCAAATGCCGATGCCGTTGGCGATGTACGCGCTGAACATCAGGCCCGAATCACGCGCCTGTTTGCCGATGGAAAACGCACGCCACACCAGCCAGCCGTAGCAGAACACCAAAACCAGCATCCCTAAAAAGCCGAATTCTTCGCCGATGACGGCAAAAATAAAGTCCGTGTGTGGCTCGGGCAGGTAAAAGCGTTTACCCAGGCTCGCACCCAAACCCTCGCCAAACCAGCCGCCGCGCACAATGGCCATCAAAGACTGCGTCAACTGATAGCCTTTGCCCAGAGGATCGCTCCACGGGTTCAAAAACGCCGCCACACGCGCCATACGGTAAGGCGCGGCCAAAATCAGCAAACCCATTCCGCTCACAACGGTCGCCACCAATACGGCAAAATACTTCCACGGAAAGCCTGCCAGAAACAGCATACCCATAGTAATCACGACAATCACAACAAACGAACCAAAATCCGGTTGCAACATAATTAAAATCAGGCTGATAGCAATCGACACAATCGGCCACAACAGAGTTTTGAACTTGATGGCTCGTTCCTTGACCCGCCTCCTGGCCTCCGCCTTAAACGGGCAGGACAGCAAATCACCGATACCCGAAAATAGGGACGACCAACCCAAAGAATCTAAATCGCGCAACATTTCTTCACGGCGCGTAAACAGGCTGGACAAATACAAAACCGTTGCCAATTTGAAAAACTCGGTTGGCTGCAAGTTGAGCGGCCCGATATGAATCCAACGCGTCGCGCCGTTAATCTCACGGCCGACAAACAATACCAGCAACAACAGCAAACCCGAAACAGCAAAATAAAATGGAATAATCCGCCGCCAGAAGCTCATCTTCAGCAGGAAAAGCGGCAAGCATATGGCCACCGTAAACAGGATAAACATTGCCTGCTTAGACACAAAAGAAAACTGGCTGCCCCCTTCCGATGCCGCATACGCAATAGAAGCCGAATAAATCATAATCAGGCTGAAGACCGTCATTAAGACGACCATCCACAAGAGAGAAACATCAAACTTCCGACCATCGCGCGCAATCGGCCGGTCAAGCATTTTGGAAAGACTAATCATGAAAACATCCGTAACGGCTTGAATAAAATATTCAGACGGCCTGCAAATGGGCAAGAGGCCGTCTGAAAAAATGAATTAACGTTATTTTAAAGGTTTATTTCCAAACCAACAATTCAGAATCTACGGTTCAAAAAAGAGAAAGCGTGTTGACCTGTCCTTAGGAAGGATTGGTGGCTTATTTTAGATAAAAATCCCAATATCAAGCCCCTGCCCTACCGAGCTTTTCAGACGGCATGATAAACAATCGATATAAGTTTTAACCCTACATTCATCCCTTCAACAGGCATAAAAACCTACGGCAGAATTTCAATTTCTGCGTTGTGTTTCACGCTGCGGTAGAGCTCGTCGATTTCCTCGTCCGTTACCGCGATGCAGCCGTCGGTCCAGTCTTTTTTCAGGTGTTTTTTACCGATAAAACCCCAGCCGTTTTTTATGCCGTGGATTTTAATCAGCCCGCCCGGGCTTTTGCCTTGTGCCGCCGCGTAGGCTTTGTCGGCTTCGTTGGGGTAGGAAACGCCGAGGTTTTTGTGGTAGCCGCTATTGGGATTACGCTCATTGATGCGGTATTTTCCTTCGGGCGTTTTGCCGTCGCCTTCAAACTGTTTATGCCCGACCGGTTGCTTGCCCAACGAAATGGGATAGATTTTCAGTAATTTTCCTTGCGAGTAGGCCGACATGGTGCGTTTGCTTTTATGCACAACCAATCTGTCGATAACGGCATCTTCAGGCAATGGCGTTTCACTTGGCGTGGTAACAGTAGTCGTGGAACGAATCGGCGCAGCAAACCAAAACACCGAGACAGCGACAGCCAAAAGTACGACTGTCGCCAAGCCGATTTTCAACCCTCTTTTCATCTTTCAGACGGCCTTACAAAGCCTTAAACGCTTCAATAAACACTTCCGAACGGTGCGCATAGCCTTTAAACATATCAAAGCTCGCACAAGCCGGGCTGAGCAACACGATATCGCCCGCTTCGGCTTGGGCGTATGCCGTTTGAACGGCTTCTTCCAAAGTGGCGCAGTCGGTCATATTCAAGCCGCAGCCGTCCAAATCGCGGCGGATTTGCGGCGCATCGACACCGATCAGAAACACGCCTTTTGCCTTGCCGGCAAGCGCGTCGCGCAGGGGCGCGAAGTCCTGCCCTTTGCCCATACCGCCCAAAATCACGAAGAGCGGATTTTGCAAACCGGCAATCGCGGCAGCGGTCGCGCCGACGTTCGTGCCTTTGCTGTCGTCGATGAACACCACACCGTTTTTCTCGCCAATTTTTTCCACGCGGTGCGGCAGGCCTTGGAAGGTTTTGACGTGTTCGAGCAACTCATTTCGCGTTAATCCAATAGCCTCACACAAAGCGACGGCAGCCATGACGTTGGCGGCGTTGTGCAAGCCTTGCAGCGGGATGTCTTGCGTGTCAATCAAATCTTCATTGCCTTGTTTCAGGCTGCCTGTCTCGCGTTCCAACCAAAAATCGGCTTGGTGCTCCAATGAAAACCATTTCACCTCGCGCCCGGCACGCTTCATGGCGCGGCAGAACACGTCGTCTGAATTTAAAACCTGCACGCCATCGCCACGGAAAATCTTGGCTTTGGTATGCGCGTAGTCGAGCAAGTCGTCGTAGCGGTCGAGATGGTCTTCGGAAATGTTCAGCACCGTCGCCGCAGTCGGGCGCAGGCTTTCAGTGTTTTCCAGTTGGAAGCTGGAAAGCTCCAACACCCACACGTCCGCCTTTTTGCCTTCACGCTGCAATTCCGCCTCCAAAACCGGCGTACCGATATTGCCCGCGATAACGGTATCCAGCCCGCACTTGATGCAGAGATAACCGACCAGGCTCGTTACCGTGGTTTTGCCGTTGCTGCCGGTAATCGCAATCACCTTGTCGCCGCGGCGGTTCACAATGTCCGCCAGCAATTCGATGTCGCCCAACACGCGCCCGCCGTTTTGCTTGAACACCTCAATATCAGGCTGCCGCTCGCTGATGCCGGGACTGAGCGCCAGAATATCGAAACCATTATCCAACGCATCTTTCAGACGACCCGTGTAAAACACCAGCCCGTCAAACATCTTGCCGATTTGCGACACGCGCTCCGGTTTCAGCTCCGCATCATAAGCGGCAACCTCCGCGCCGTTTTTGCGCAGATAGGCAATCATGGAAATACCCGTACCGCCGAGTCCGGCGACGAGGATTTTTTTGTTTTGGAAAGTCATTTTGGTTTTGTCCTAAAACAAATCATATTGTGCAGGGGGGATGTCCGCCCCCTGCCCAAGCCGCTTTCAGACGGCATCGCGAGCCGATTAATAACCCGCTGCTTTCAGGCGTTGGTAATTGTCGCAGCCGTTTTGGTCTCCGTTTTGACACGCCTTACCAAGCCATTCTTGGGCGAGCGTAAGGTCTTGGCGCACGCCGTGCCCATTGGCATACATCCAACCCAAATTAAATTTTAAATAGGGCCCATAAATGCCCTTGTTCTGCAGCCTCGCGATACCACTGCACTGCCTGTTCATCATCTTGACGGACTCCTCGCCCTCGTTCATACATCACGCCCAAATTGTATTGGGCATTGGCAAGCCCTTGTTCTGCAGCCTTGCGATACCACTGCACTGCCTCTACATAGTCTTGATGAACCCCTAGCCCTTCTTCATACGCTTCACCCAAATTATCTTGGGCTTGGGCATGCCCCTGCTCCGCCGCCTGCCGATACCATCTGACCGCTTCGGCATCGTCTTGGCGCACGCCGCGTCCTTCGTCATACATCACGCCCAAATTGTATTGGGCTCGGGCTAACCCCTGTTCCGCCGCCTGCTGATACCATCTGACCGCTTCGGCATCATCTTGGCGCACGCCGCGTCCATTAGCATACATCCAGCCCAAATTGAATTGGGCATCGGCATACCCCTGCTCCGCCGCCTGCCGAAACCATTTGACCGCTTCGGCATCGTCTTGGCGCACGCCGCGTCCATTAGCATACATCCAGCTCAAATTGAATTGGGCATCGGCATACCCCTGCTCCGCCGCCTGCCGATACCATCTGACCGCTTCGGCATCGTCTTGGCGCACGCCGCGTCCATTAGCATACATCAAGCCCAAATTGAATTGGGCTCGGGCATCCCCCTGCGCTGCCGCCTGCCGATACCATTTGACCGCTTCGGCATCGTCTTGGCGCACGCCTTGCCCGTAGTCATACATCACGCCCAAATTGGTTTGGGCTACGGCATACCCCTGCTCCGCCGCCTGCCGATACCATCTGACCGCTTCGGCATCGTCTTGGCGCACGCCGCGTCCGGTTTCATACATCAAGCCCAAATTGTTTTGGGCTTGGGCATTCCCCCGTTCTGCCGCCTGCAAGGTTTCCCGAAAATCCGATACGTCATCCGCCCATGCCGCTTGCTTCAAGCCCAAGGCAATCAGGGCGGCGTCAAGCCATTTGGTTGTTTGTTTCATGGTTTCTCTCCTGTTTCAGTATAAGGTGGGTTTCAACCGCCGTTAACGATAAGGCGGGGCGAATTGCTGCCGCAGGTTTATTACGCGTTCAAATGCCGTCTGAAAGGTGTTCAGACGGCATAGGTTCAGCGGATTTTGAGGGTGCTCAAACCGATCAACACCAAGACGATGGTGATAATCCAAAAGCGGACGACGACTTGGGTTTCTTTCCAGCCTTTTTGTTCGTAATGGTGATGAATCGGCGCCATCAGGAAGATGCGTTTTTTGGTGCGTTTGTACCAACCGACTTGCAACATAACGGAAATGGCTTCGACAACAAACAGGCCGCCCATGATGACGAGGACAAATTCTTGACGGATGATGACGGCAACGGTACCGAGTGCCGCACCGAGCGCGAGCGCGCCGACGTCGCCCATAAAGACTTGTGCCGGATAGGCGTTAAACCACAAAAAGCCGAGACACGCGCCACACATGGCGGTACAGAAAATCACCACTTCGTTCGCACCCGCAACGTAAGGCAATTGCAGGTATTGTGCAAATTGTGAATGGCCGCTGGCATAAGCAAAGATGGCAAGGCCGGCGGCGACAAGTACAACGGGGAATGCGGCCAAACCGTCCAAACCGTCGGTCAGGTTAACGGCATTGGATGTGCCGACGATGGTCAGGTAGGACAATACCAAGAAGCCGACGACGCCAAGCGGCAAGGCAACTTGTTTGAAGAAGGGAACAATCAGGATATTGTTGGCAGAGTTTGTCGCAAGGTAGAACAATGCCAAACCGGCGATGATGGCAACGCTGGACTGCCACACCATTTTGAATTTGGCAGACACGCCGTTAGGGTCTTTATAAACCACTTTGCGCCAGTCGTCATAAAAACCGAGTGCGCCGGTAGCAAGCAAGACTCCTAAGAGAATCCAGATATAAGGATTTGCCCAGTTGCCCCACAAGATTGTGGACACGGTAATGGCGGTCAAAATCAGCGAGCCGCCCATGGTTGGCGTACCGTTTTTGATCAGGTGGGTTTGAGGGCCGTCAGTACGGACGGCTTGACCGACTTTAAGCGCAGTCAACTTGCGGATGGTCCACGGACCCAACAATAATGAAAATACCAGCGCAGTCAGCGCAGCCATCACGGCACGGAATGTGGTGTATTGAAAAATATTCAGACCGGTTAACCAGTTACTGAAATGTGCGAGCCATAAAAACATGGGGCTTCCTTTTTTGTTTTTGTTGTTACAGCGGGCTTATTGCCCAATTAAAAATAAATCGGTATGCCGTCTGAAATTACAGACGGCCTTGTTGAGTAAGATTATTTCTCTACCACGCAAATCGGATAGTTTCCAGGATTCTTTCCGCCGCCCAAATCCAAGCAGGTATCTTCATAAATAAATGCCTGTACTTTCATTCCAGCATAAAACGCAGCAATCAGCAAACCAGCCAATAGTAAAATCTTTTTCATATTTCAGACGGCCTTCTTAAGTTTTATTTTCTTGAGTCTGAAAATAATCCTTGGGATGTAAGCAAAACAAGCTGTAACAAATTGCAGCGCGAATAATGACATCCAACAATGGAAACCCGATTCTAGGGGAAACCAAATAACCGACCATATTGTAGACGATATACAGTATACAGCCATACAGCCATAACCTACGCGCCCAATCCTTACCTCTCCATAATCCAACAGCACTAACCAGCATCAATATCACTTGCACAAGCAAATGAAAATTTCCTAACCAAAATTCAAACCAACCCCAACGTCCTCTTGTGCTTTCGTATGCTTCGCTTATTGTCTCAAATCCTACATCTTTGATGTACTGCCACACTACAACCGGCCATAACACTGCTGCCACTACCATCATCCCAACGATAACCTGCAACAGTATAGGCCGTTTCCTTTTCTGTTCCATTTTCAGACAACCTCTTTATCCGTCAGTGCCTCGACCACTTCTTCCATCTTCATAAAGCGCGAGCCTTTGACCAATACAGTAGCGCGTTCAGGCAAGTCGTGGCTCAACACTTGAATCAGCGGATCTTTATCTGCAAACCACAAACCTTCCGCACCAAACGTCTCTGCCGCTTCAACGCTGTTGTCACCGACAAAATATGCGGCCTCGATGCCTTTATCCCGTGCATACGCGCCAACTTCGGCGTGCATGGCTGCGGCTTCGTCCTCGCCCAATTCGCCCATGTCGCCCATTACAAAAATACGCGGCGCAGGCATAGCGGCGAGCACATCAATGGCGGCTTTCATGCTGTCAGGGTTGGCATTATAAGTATCGTCAATCAAAGTCGCGCCTTTAATGCCTTGCTTGATATTCAGACGGCCTTTGATATTACTGAAATTTTTCAGGCCGTCTGAAACTTCGGCAAGGCTCAAACCTGCCGCCAAAGCCATAGCCGCTGCCGCTACGGCATTATGCACATTGTGACGGCCGGGGACTGGCAACACCACGGCAACACGTTCATTGTCACGCACCAAATCAAACTCGCAGGACAACAGTTTCAACTCAATATTTTCTGCATGGACATCGCCACTGGCAATGCCGAAAGTCTGAGCATTCAGTTGTGCAGTAGCGGCTTCAAATGTAGCGATATTGGCATCTTCGCATGGAATCAGCGCAATACCGTCTGCAAACAAACCTTCGTAGATTTCACTTTTAGCTTTAGCAATATCGCCGACACCATCGAAACCGCAACCAACATGCGCGCGCAAAGCGTTATTGACCAGAGCGACATTCGGACCGGCGATTCGGGTCAGCAAAGACAACTCGCCAAAATGGTTCATACCCATTTCAATGACGGCATAGCGGTGTTTTTCGTTCAGTTTCAACAAAGTCAGCGGCAGGCCGATATGGTTGTTGAAATTGCCGGCAGTCGCCAACACAGCTTCATCACCGAATCGATGACGCAATACGCCGGCCAACATCTCTTTAACCGTCGTTTTGCCGGAAGAGCCGGTAATACCAAAGACAAACGGATTCACATTTTCACGCCAAGCCTTCGCCAGTTTTTGCAAAGCCACAAGCGTATCGTCAACCTTCAATGCGCCTTTCAAAGCCGCACAATCTTCGCGCGAAACCACAACCGCCGTCGCCCCCGCTGCCAATACATCTTCAACAAAGTCATGCGCGTTAAAGCGCTCACCGGCAAGCGCGAAAAATACGTCGCCTTCCTGAATATCGCGGCTGTCGGTAACAATACGCGAAACAGGTTGATTTTCAGACGGCATCGGAAGGTTGAGGGTTTGGCAGATGAAATTTAGGTCTAGTGGTTTCATGGTTTCTTTCGTTTGTTTTTTTCAGATGGCCTCACATAACCATCTGTAAATGTTTCATCATAGATTTAGGCGTAACAAAAGTTAAACCGTACATACTGCCTAATGCCACTGCCTGGCTTTCCTCTAAATCGGCAACCAGTATCACAAAGCGGTCATCCGGCAAATTCAATCGTTTTTTCAAGCGTACATATTTTTCAATGTCTCGTCTGAACTCCCCTGATTTACATTCCACCACAACTGGCTCTTTACCCATCGGCAAAAATACAACATCTAACTCCTGTTTATCTTCATTGTCGAATTTGACTTTTACATTTCGAGCACAAGAAAAAGCATAATCTTTGCCTTTGTGTTTTGCTTCTTCAAGCATTTTGCCCAGCGCAAACCATTCAAGCCAACCACCACAAAAAAAGTGCTTGATGGCAGTGGCACGTTGCAGATTCAAGCGAACAATTTTTTCCTGTTTCTGATAGAAATACTTAGAAAACAGAGTATGGCTATAAAATTGTCGGCATAGATTATTCATTGTTTGCCCATCTTTTTGCGACATTTTGCCTATATCCAAACTAATGCTTGTGTGGTTGTGACTATATGCCCAACTAATCTGCCCCAACATATTTTTAGTAATCTGATAATTGTTGCCTAATTTAATGGCAGCCTCATCAAAAAAACCGCTCATATTGACCGCCTGAAAGTTAAACATCGGCACAATATTGGCTCGGGCAAACCATTGCCGTATTGGTTCATGTTGTTTTTCAGTAGCTAAAATGTCGGTTTCCGATAAATTGACGCCTGCCAGCAGATTATAATTTTGATTTTCCGAACCAGTATCTTGCTGTGTATTTTCCTCCCTGTCGTCTTCCTGTTGCTTCAAAGCCTGCAATTCCCGGTTCACTGAAAAATAACGTTCCAACAATTTACTGACAAAAAATAAAGTGTCGTAAACCTTAACCGGAGCCGTGCATTTTGGACAAGCAATTTCACTCATTCCGGATTCGTAGTAATGCTCATTCATGTAACCGCATTTATTGCAGCGAAAAATACCCATAATGTTCCCTTATTATTTGTTTCAAAATTTATTTCAGACGACGTTTGAAAATTTTATCTTTCCTGGTTAATCAGCGGATACGGATTCACCGCGCCACTCGGCAGATACACGCCGTAATGCAGGTGGGCCGGTGTAGTCCTGGCGTTGCCGGTTTTACCGACATAGCCGATGACCTGCCCTTCTTTTACTCGTTCATACAGACGGATACGGGCAAATTTATTGAGGTGGGCATAGTAATGCCACGCACCCGGCCCTTGAATACCGATAACTTTACCGCCCAATCGGTTGCGCCCGATTTTGGTGACGATGCCGGGCGTGGTACTGCGTATCGGCGTGTTTTTCTTAGCAAAAATATCCACACCTTCATGCCTGCGCCCCTGACTGCGCGCGGCGCCCCAAGTATCGTCAAAACGCTTGCCTTTAACAGGATTCGGCAGGCTTTGCTCGGCCGGAGGCTGTTGCGCCCTCAACTGCTCGATTTCGGCAGTAGGACGCGGAAGTTGTTTGGTTGTACAACCTGCGAATAAAACCACAGCTGCACTGATTAATAAGGTTTTTATCGGCATTTTCAGCATCAAATCGGTCTCCTTGTTGTTCAGACGGCCTTGTTAAAAAATCCTCTGAAACAAACAACTGTGATGGGTTTAATGGCTGACGTGCCGTAATGCGTGTGTCGTATTGCTTTTATTGTATAGGTTTAAATCTTTTTCAGACGGCCTTGAGGTTTCGGGCCGTCTGAATATTTGCGTTATGGCTTAACCGCGCTCTGCCAATGCTTTTTCTGCGATTTCAAAATCGGAGAAATGGTGCTTCACGCCTTGTACATCCTGATAGTTTTCATGTCCTTTACCGGCAATCAGAATGATGTCGTTCGCGGCAGCCTGCTCAACCGCATAACGGATGGCAACGGCACGATCAACTTCGACACGTTCAGGATTAGATACAGCAGGCAAAATATCGTTGATGATGTCTTGAGGATTTTCCAAGCGCGGGTTATCGCTGGTAACCACTACTTTATCGGCACCCTGAACTGCTGCCGCACCCATCAATGGGCGTTTGCCGCGGTCTCGGTTGCCGCCGCAGCCGAAGACGCACCATAAAGCCGCGCCCAGCGGTTTGATTTCCTGCAAAGTGGAGAGTGCTTTTTCCAGTGCATCCGGCGTGTGGGCATAATCGACAACAACCAAAGGTTTGCCGCTGTTCATAATGCAATCCATGCGGCCTGAAGCAGGACGGATTTTTGCTAGTACTTCCAAAATGTTATTGAGTGGATAACCGTTGGCACACAGCAAGGCAACGCAGGCGGCGAGGTTTTGTGCGTTGAATCGTCCGAGCAGACGAGTGCGGCATTTTCCTTCGCCCCATGGTGTTTGGAATACGGCTTCCATGCCGTCTGATGAAGCGGTGAAATCGGTAATGCGGATATCAGCGTGTTCGCTGAAACCATAGCCGTAAACGGCTAAATCGGGACAGTCTTTTTTCAGACGGCCTGCGAGTTCTGCGCCGTATTCATCATCGACATTGATGATGGCGTGTTGCAGACCATGCCAGTAGAACAGGCGCGATTTGATGGCACC
Organism: Neisseria sp. P0009.S010; assembly: GCF_051958545.1. Lineage (NCBI taxonomy): Bacteria > Pseudomonadati > Pseudomonadota > Betaproteobacteria > Neisseriales > Neisseriaceae > Neisseria > Neisseria sp. P0009.S010. The sequence continues at coordinate 130,302 of NZ_JBQCVH010000004.1, read as the reverse complement.
ATAGGCTTCCATGGTGCCGTGATAGTCGAGGTGGTCACGGGTAAGATTAGTGAAGATTGCGCTGCGGAATGGCACGCCGTTGACGCGCGATTGGTCAAGGCCGTGACTGGAAACTTCCATCGCAGCGGCTGTTGCGCCTTGCTGACGGAAGCGGTAGAGCAGAGTTTGGACATCGACAGGGGCAGGCGTGGTATGCGTGGTCTCTTCCAATGCGCCCCAAAAGCCGTTGCCGACTGTGCCGATAATAGTGGTTTTTTCGCCCAACAGATCAGCAGCTTGCGCCAGCCATTGTGTGATAGAGGTTTTGCCGTTGGTACCGGTTACGCCCCAAACTTTAAGGCCGTCTGAAACATTGCCGTAAACCTGTGCCGCCAACATACCGGCGCGATGTTTCAGATCTTTAATGCCTTGATTGGGAACGTTCCATTCGGGATTCCATGTGAATTTGCCGTCATCATCCCAAAAAACAAAGGTGGCACCGTTGACAATGGCGGCAGGAATATAGCTGCGGCCGTCTGTATATTCACCCTGACAGGCAACGAAAATGTCACCCTGTTTAATTTGTCGGCTGTCTGAATGCAACAAACGCCCTGCTGCGTTTTCACACAGCAGAGGCGGAAAGTTGGTTTCAGCCAAGGGGGTTAACTTGCTGAACATAAACAATATCTCTTTGATTGTTTGGATTATGACGGTACTTTGACAGTAGCGGTATTACTTAAAGGCTTGGTCGGGGAAACGCCCAAGATGTTCAAGCTTCCGCTCATGACTTCTTTGAATACGGGACCGGCAACCACGCCGCCGTAATAGCCGTTGGCAGTCGGTTCGTCGATGGTAACGGCCACAATCACGCGTGGATTTTTAGCCGGAGCAAAACCGATGAACGTACCGACGTGTTTGTTGTCCACATAGCGGCCATTGACCAGTTTGCGCGCCGTACCGGTTTTCGCACCTACGTCGAAACCATCTACCGCACCTGCAGTACCGGTACCGCCGGCTTCAGTAACGGAAACCATCAACTCGCGCACTTTTTTCGCAGTAGAGGCTTTGATGACGCGCTTGCCTTTAGGGGCAACCGCTTGTTTTTCAAAGCTGACCGGCAACAATTCGCCATCATGGGTCAAGACAGTATAGGCACGCGCCAATTGCAACAGGCTCAATTGCAGGCCATAACCGAAAGACATGGTTGCCTGTTCGATTTTTTGCCATCTGCGCCAGCTTCTCAACAAACCTGCAGTCTCACCAGGAAAGCCTGAATGCATGCGCACGCCCACACCTAAATCGTGATAGAAATCGTACATTTCTTTAGGCGTAAACATGGCAGAAAGTTTACTGGTACCGACGTTGGAAGATTTTTGCATGATGCCGCGCACATCCAAAGTAGGATAAACGTGGGTATCTTGTACGGTAGCCGGACCGATTTTGTACGGCAGGGTATTGAACGTATCGGTTGCATCCACTTTGCCTGAATCCAATGCTTTGGCAATGGTAAACGGCTTCATGGCAGAACCTGGTTCAATCATGTCGGTTACAGCGCGGTTGCGGCGCTGTTCGCTATTGGCTTGACCCGGTTGATTCGGATCGTAAGCCGGGCTGTTGACCAAAGCCAAAATCTCGCCGGTTTGCGCATCCAATACCACAACAGTACCTGCTTTGGCTTTGTGATAAGCCACCGCTTTGTTTAACTCGTCATAAGCCAGCGTTTGAATACGCTGATCCAAAGACAAAATCATGTCTTGGCCGTTTTTAGGCACGCTGTTGCGCGGAGAGTCGAGGCTGTCTACGATGTTGCCTTTGTTGTCGCGCAATACGACTTTCGCGCCATCTTCACCGCGCAGGCTGTCTTCACGAGAAAGCTCCAAGCCCTCCTGACCTTTGCCGTCGATATTGGTAAAACCGATAACATGCGCAAACAGATTGCCCATCGGGTAATGGCGTTTCAATTCTTTTTGGAATGCAATGCCTTTAATGCCCAATGCTTTGATTTCTTCTGCTTTCTCGTAGCTGAGTTGACGTTTCAAGTAGATAAAGCCTTTGTCTTTTTTAGACAATTTATTTTTCAAAACTTCAACAGGCACATCAGCAATGGCCGACAATTTTTCCAACTGCTCGTCAGTCGGCATTTCCTCCATACCGGAAGGCATGGCATACAATGATTCGGTAGGCGCACTCAAAGCCAATGTAGCACCATTGCGGTCGGTAATCATACCGCGTGATGCCGGCAGCGGAAGCGTACGCACAAAACGTTGGTCGCCCTGATTTTTCAAAAATTCATGCTGACTGGTTTGCAGATAAACCCCGCGTACCAACAGACCGGTAAATGCCAGCGCAACAGCGCCCAGCACCAAACCGATTCGCCCGTTACTTGTCAGCGGCTTTTTCGTTTTTGTTGTTCCAGACAGCATTTGAGGTTTATATTCGTTCTTAATTAACATGTTGAACTTCTCATGACTTAGCTGCTCAGTGAGCCATCAAATCCCGTAAATCTTGCACCAATGCAAGGCTCTGTATTCTTATTTTTTGCGTTCCAGCATAGCCGTATTATGCGCACCCGGAGGAAGCAGATGTTGCTTTTCGGCCGCCACTTTAATCAACTTGTGGTTTGCCAATCTTGCTTGCTCCAATTTCAGGCGCGCGTAATCCTGTTCCAACTGAATTTCCCGTTTTTGTGCCTTATCCAACTCGATAAAATGCAAACGGGACTGGTTTTGCTTAAACACTACGGCAAAGGCTGAGACCGTCACCAAAACCAGTAATAAAATATTCAACTTACCCATCTCAAACTTTCAGACGGCCTGTCAACAGGACTATCTCTTACGACAGCGTTTAGACGCCATCCCCTACTCAATAACCGAAAATTCGCCACTGCTTCGCTCCGCCACACGCAAAACTGCACTGCGCGCACGCGGATTGGCTTCAGTCTCTGTCGAATCCGGTTTGATTGCTTTGCCCACAGCCTTCAAAGGCGGCTGAGGTAAATCCGCTTCCTTAACCACTGCCCAACGGGGCAATGGCGCATGTTGCGAATATTTTTTAATAAACTGCTTCACAATTCTGTCTTCCAGCGAATGGAACGCAATGACAGCCAAGCGCCCACTCTCTTTCAGACGGCCTGCAACCTGCGGTAAAACTGCCTCTACCTCTTCGAGCTCGCGGTTAATAAAGATGCGAACTGCTTGGAAGGTGCGCGTTGTAGGGTCTTGTCCGCGCTCACGAGTACGGACGTTTTGCGCCACAAGCTGCGCCAGCTTGCGGGTTGTATCGATGGGACTTTCCTCCCGTTGCGCAACAATGGCGCGCGCAATCTGGCGACTAAACCGCTCTTCACCATAATTCTTAATGACCTCGTGTAAATCCTGTTCGGATGCGGTTGCAATCCATTCCGCCGCAGACATCCCGCGAGTCGGATCCATCCGCATATCCAACGGTGCATCAAAGCGGAAACTGAATCCGCGGCTGCCATCGTCAATTTGCGGCGACGAAATCCCCAAATCAAAAAGCGCACCGTCAATCTTATCGATGCCCAATTCATCCAAGGCCGTCTGAAATGTTTCAAAACCATTGTGTACGACACTGACACGTTTATCTTGCGCCGCCAGCTCATTAGCTACCGCAATCGCCTCGGGGTCTTTATCAAAAACAACCAAACGACCCTGCTCACCCAAACGCGACAAAATCAGCCGGGAATGCCCTCCCCTACCGAACGTACCGTCCACATAAATCCCGTCTTCACGGATTGCCAACGCATCCACCGCCTCATACAACAAGACAGTAACATGCTGATAATTTTCAACTTTACTCACAATTGCAAATCCGTTTGACTCAATTGGAAAGCCAATTCATCAGGATCAATATCCAAAGCCTGATTCATTTCCTCTTCCCAATGTTCGCGGCCCCACAACTCCATACGGTTTGCACGGCCAACCAAAGTAACTTCTTTTTCAAAATCCACGCGTTTACGCAGATTCGCCGGAATCAAAACACGTCCGGCGCTGTCCCACTCCAAAATCTCCGCATTGTGCAGCAGCAGATTCTGATACCGTTGCAAAGACTCATTGCCGGCCACTTTCAACTTCAAAATCTGCTCGGCTTTTTCTTCCCAAACGGGCTCGGGGTACATCAATAATTTTTTTCGGGAATCCAGTGTGACCACAATCGCAGGCGTATAACGGCGCAGCAAAATATCGCGGAATTTGGCAGGAATTGCCAACCGCCCTTTACTGTCCATACTCAATTCATGAGCACCGCCAAACACATCACACCCCAAATTCGATTAAAATAAAACAGAGTGGGATTAAAAATCCCACCTTTCTAAAATCTTTCGTTTTCACTTCTACGGAACACTTTTTAGGAAAAAGTAACCACTTTCACCCACTATGCCCCACTAACCGACACTATAAGAAATTTTGGCAATCAGGTCAAATCCGTTTCTTATCTGAAATAAAACACTAAACACTTTAAATTCAATATCTTATATATATAATGATGCATGACATATGGGTTTATTAAGTGTCTCGTTTAGCATTAAATACTATATGTAGTATTATTCATAGTATAAAAATACTATATATAGTATTTTTATACTCAATTACCACCCCTCTCATAAGGAGCTATAATATACAAACAAATTCAATTTTTTTACATTATCTAACAGTCATGAAGCCTCAACTCCCCCTTCCTTCCCCTGATGCACAAGCCTCTTCAGCACACCTGACCAAGCTTATAAAAAACGAAATTGAACAACATCAAAACTGGATACCCTTCTCCCGTTTTATGGAGCTTGCCCTTTACACACCTCAATACGGCTATTACAGCGGAGGCAGCCATAAAATTGGTACGGACGGCGACTTCATTACCGCCCCCACCCTCTCCCCCCTATTCGGACAAACCCTTGCCAAACAACTTGCCGAATTACTGCCGCAAACAGCAGGCAATATCTATGAATTTGGTGCAGGTACAGGTCATCTCGCTGCTACACTCTTGCAAAACCTTTCAGACGACCTGAATCATTACTATATTATTGAGCTATCGGCAGAACTTACAGAGAGACAACGCCAATATATTATTGAACATACCTCCCCAGAAGTAGCCGCCAAAGTCATCCACCTCACCACATTGCCCGAACATTTTGACGGCATCATCATCGGCAACGAAGTATTGGATGCCATGCCGGTGGAACGCTTGATTTATCAAGATGAAGGGTTTCAACAAATCGGCGTTAGCCTAGAGAATGACGAGCTAATCGAAGTCATTAGACTATTAACCCAAGCCGAACTTACGCAAACAGCCGCCTTATACTTCCCTCCCCTTCCCTCATACACAAGCGAGCTGCATCCGGCACAATATGCCTTTATCCAAACCCTGGCCGCCAAATTGCAGCGCGGCGGCATGATATTTATCGACTACGGCTTCGATGCCGCTCAGTATTACCATCCGCAACGCAAGGAAGGCACATTTATCGGCCACTATCGCCACCACACCATCCATGATCCGTTTTTCAATATCGGCCTGACCGATTTGACTGCGCACGTCAACTTCACCGATATCGCACGCGCCGGCACGGAATCAGGTTTGGACTTAATCGGCTACCTGCCCCAATCTTATTTCTTGCTCAATCTCGGCATCACCGATCTGCTGGCACAAATCGGCAGCCCGGATTCGGTTGAATATATCCAAGCCGCAGCAGCAGTACAGAAACTGATACATCAGCACGAAATGGGTGAACTTTTTAAAGTGATCGCTTTTGGCAAAGACATCGATATTGATTGGACAGGCTTTAGCCACGGCGATATTTGCCATAAGCTATAGCCTGACAACTTACTTTTTATTTTTTAAAAACAATAAGAAATAAAAAAAAGCAAAATTAGCGCTTGCCAAATATTCAAAAAAAACTATAATAGCGACTTCACGAAACGGCGAATTAGCTCAGTCGGTTAGAGCAGAGGAATCATAATCCTTGTGTCCGGGGTTCGAGTCCCTGATTCGCCACCAAATTTCGGGGGTATAGCTCAGTTGGTAGAGCGCTTGCATGGCATGCAAGAGGTCAGCGGTTCGATCCCGCTTACCTCCACCACTAAACAAAAAAGCTCTTGTTAAACGCAAGAGCTTTTTTGTTTGGTTTAATTAATAATTAATTGCTCATTAATTTTGCCATTTCAATACCCAATCAATAAAGGCCGTCTGAAACATTTCAGACGCCCTTTTATCTTTTAATTACTTCACAAGCTTCAATACTTTTTTCGGTTTTTCTTCCGTAGATTCAGCTTTTTTATCTTCCGCTGCTGCAGCTTCGACAGAAGCAGGCTGATATGGTTCTACCTCAAACCCCATACCCTCTCCACTTTCGCGGCCAAATATACTGACAATATGACCGACCGGAATCCAAATCTCGTGCGCTACGCCGGAAAAGCGTGCAGAAAAATTGACCCATTCGTTGTCGATATTCAAGTTATGACTGGCGGTAGGACCAATATTTAAAACAATTTCATTGTCGCGCACATACTGCATCGGCACACGGGTATGTTCATTTACCCAAGCTACGATGTGCGGTGTTTGGTTATTATCCAAACACCATTCATACAAAGCACGCAACAAATACGGTTTGGTTGAAGTTGCCATAGATCCGTCCTTTAGCGGCGCATGGCTTTTTCAGCCGGCGTCAATGCTTCAATAAAGGCTTCGCGTTGGAAAATACGCTCGGCGTATTTCAGCAAAGGCGCAGCAGATTTACCCAGTTTGATGTCGTAATAGTCCAAACGCCACAACAGTGGAGATAAGGCAACATCAATCATGGAGAAGTCATCGCCCAAGATGTATTTGTTTTTAGTAAAAGACGGTGCCAACAGTGTCAAACCATTGCCAATGGCTTCACGCGCTTTAGCTTGTTCTTTATTGGTAGATTCAGGGTTTTCCAACACTTGCACCAAGCTGAACAATTCTTTTTCCATGCGGTACAGCACCAAACGGCCGCGACCGCGCATAACAGGATCACCCGGCATCAACTGAGGATGAGGGAAACGCTCATCAATGTATTCGTTGATGATGTTTGATTCGTGCAAAATCAAATCACGCTCAACCAGAACCGGTACTTGGTTATACGGATTCATCAAAGCCAAGTCTTCAGGTTTATTGAACACGTCCACATCTTTGATTTCAAAATCCATGCCTTTTTCGTACAGCACAAAACGGCAACGTTGGCTGAATGGACAAGTAATACCTGAATACAATGTCATCATAATCTTTTACTCCTGATAAATCTTTTCAGACGGCCTTAAGCCTTATAAAAATTCAGACAGAATTATACATAATTTCAAACACTTAATCCAGAAATTTCACATATCACATTGTTTATATTAAGTAATTTTAAAATTTACATTATTTCCGCATAAACTGATTTCACAAACAAAAAAGGCAAACCTGAAACAGGTTTGCCTTTTTGATTCAAAAGAATTAGTGAACGTCTTTCCAGAATTCTTTTTTCAGGAAGTAAGCCAATGGCAGCATTACCGCAAACAGGAATGCCAAAACCATGTAGCCGATGCGGTGGCGTTGCAACTGAGCAGGCTCGCCCATGTACACCAAGTAGTTCACCAAGTCGCGTACATAAGTATCGTACTCTTTTTGGATCACTTTACCGTTAGGCAGGCGACGGCTGTGCAAACCGGTAGATTCCCAATACAGCTTAGGAGTCAGGTTGCCATGCTCGTCTTTAATCATAACAGGCTGACCTTTGGCATCCAACTCAACAGCCTGAACACCTTGTTGTTCCCACAGTGGGTGAGGCATACTCGCACCGGCCAAAACAGTATTGTTCCAACCGGTCGGACGAGTTGGGTCTTTATAGAAGCCGCGCATATAGGCGTACAGGTAGTCTGCACCTTTAGAACGCGCAATCAGGGTCAAATCCGGAGGAGGCGCACCCAACCATTTGGAGGCATCTTTCGGATCCATTGCCGCTACCATGACGTCACCAACGTTGTCTGTTGTGAACATCAGGTTTTTCTTGATTTCATCTTCAGTCAAACCAATATCTTTCAGACGGTTGAAGCGCATACCGCTTGCAGAGTGGCAAGACAAACAGTAGTTTGTAAAGATTTGCGCACCGTGCTGCAGACTGACTTGATCACGCAGGTCGATATCGACTTTTTCGTAGTTTGCATGGCCGCCGCTGGCGACGGCTGCACTCATAGGCACTGCCAGCAATAAGGCAGCAAACCAGTTTTTCAAAGTTTGTTTCATTTTCGCTGCCCTCATCAGATATTGGTTGCAAACAAGTAAGCACCGACAACGGTAATACCGACGTAAACAAAGAACATAATTTTTTGTTTAGTAGTGCTCATGGTTACGCGTTCAGGAACTGGTTTGTTGGTATCCAGTTTGGTATAGAACGGCATACCCAGGAAGAATGCAAAGTAGACGAAAGACAGGATACGTGCAACCAAAGTACGAGTATCAGTTGCTACCATTGCACCCAAAATACCCAAACCGATGAAGGCAATGATGAACAGAACCAACGCAGTTTTGAAGATTGGGCCGCGATAGCGGACAGATTTAACCTCGCCTTTATCCAACCAAGGCAACAAGGCGATCAGGACAACTGCTGCACCCATACCGATTACACCCCATACCTGAGTACCGGCAAAGGAAGGAATCGCACGCAAAATTGCGTAGAACGGAGTGAAGTACCATACCGGCGCAATGTGAGGAGGTGTTTTCAGCGCATTTGCTGCATCGAAGTTTGGCGCTTCCAAGAAGTAGCCGCCGCCTTCAGGTGCAAAGAACAACACAGAACAGAAGACAATCAGGAATACAACGACACCCAAGATGTCTTTAACGGTGTAGTAAGGATGGAATGGGATACCATCGCGTGGAATACCGTTTTCGTCTTTGTTTTTCTTGATTTCAACGCCATCAGGGTTGTTAGAACCCACTTCATGCAGGGCGATGATGTGAGCCACAACCAAGCCGAGCAATACCAAAGGTACTGCGATAACGTGCAGGGCGAAGAAGCGGTTCAAAGTAACGTCGGATACGTTGAAGTCACCGCGGATCCAAGTGGACAAATCAGGACCGATAACAGGGATGGCGGAGAACAGGTTAATAATTACCTGCGCACCCCAGAAGGACATTTGACCCCAAGGCAACAGGTAACCCATAAAGGCTTCTGCCATCAATGCCAAGAAAATCAGGGAACCGAAAATCCACACCAATTCACGAGGTTTTTTGTATGAACCGTAAATCAGACCACGGAACATGTGCAGATAAACGACGATGAAGAAGAAAGATGCGCCGGTGGAGTGCATGTAGCGGATAATCCAGCCGCCGGACACGTCGCGCATGATGTACTCTACTGCGGTAAAGGCAGCAGGCAGGTGGTAGGCGTTTAGGTTGCCGTCCGGTTTGTAGTTCATGGTCAGGAAAATACCGCTGACGATTTGAATTACAAGGACAAGCAGGGCCAAAGAGCCGAAGTAATACCAGAAGTTAAAGTTCTTCGGCGCATAGTATTGAGCCAAATGCTCATTCCACATTTTAGACAGAGGGAAGCGAGCGTCCATCCAGCCTAACAATGCTTTTGCTTTGCTATTGGTTTGGTTTGCCATAATTATCGTTCCTTATTTTTAGTCTTCGCCCACCAAAACAGTTGTATCGCTCAGATATTTGTAAGGCGGTACAACCAAGTTGGTCGGTGCAGGAACACCTTTGTATACTCGGCCTGCAATGTCGAATTTCGAACCGTGGCAAGGGCAGAAGAAACCGCCTTTCCAGTCTGCGCCCAAGTCGGCGGGAGCAATGTCGGGACGGTAAGTCGGAGAGCAACCCAGGTGGGTACAGATACCGATAGCGACGAGGAGGTTCGGCTTGATCGAACGGTGCTCGTTTTTAGCGTATTCCGGTTGCTGATCCACTTCGGAATTAGGATCCGTAACTGCGCCATCCAAACTTTTCAAGTCTTTGAGCTGTTGATCTGTGCGGTTGACCAGCCAAATCGGTTTACCCTGCCATTCGGCAGTCAGCATTTGGCCTGCTTCGATTTTGCTGACATCTACTTCGACAGCAGCACCGGCAGCCTTAGCTTTCTCCGATGGAAAGAAGCTGGCCACGAAAGGCGTAGCTACGCCCAGAGCCGCCACACCGCCTGCACCGCAAGTAGCCAGTGTCAGGAAACGGCGGCGGCCGTTGTTGATTTCTTGATTATCCATTATTCAGTCGTCCTAAATTTTTGGGAATACCGAGCCATTAAACAGCGTAATTCTACCTAGTTTGTTGTAATACTCAAAGCATTATTTAAAATAAGGTAAAGTTTTTATGATATTGCTCAATACTCAGGCAGGGTTGTTTTCATCAAAGTGAACCACTTCGATACCGAATTTTTCTGCCACGGCATCGCCTAAGGCGCGGACGCCGTAACGTTCTGTCGCGTGGTGGCCGGCACTGATAAATGCCACACCCGTTTCGTTGGCAAGATGATATTGCGCTTCGGAAATTTCACCGGTCAGATACGCATCAACACCTTCGTCTGCGGCCGTCTGAAAAAATCCCTGCGCACCGCCGCTACACCAGGCAATGCGTTTGATTTCGCGTTCAAGATCGCCGATAACGGTCGGCTTGCGTCCGAATACCGCCTCAATGCGTTCAGACAACTGCGCCAGCGTTTGCGTGGTTTTCAGGCGGCCTGTATTCAACAGATTTTGCTCGCCGAATTGTTTTTCGAGCACCCAATCGAGTTTCTCGGCCAACTGCGCGTTATTGCCCAATTGCGGGTGCGCATCCAGTGGCAGATGGTAGCCCGCCATATTGATTTGGTGTTGCAGCAAGGTTTCAATGCGTGCTTTTTTCCAACCGGTAATCGTGACAGGCTCGCTTTTCCAAAACATGCCGTGGTGAACCAAAAGCAGATCCGCTCCCTGCGCTACGGCAAAATCGATTGCTGCTTTGCTGGCGGTAACCGAAGTGGCGATTTTAGCAATTTCTTCTTTGCCTTCGACCTGCAGACCGTTGGGCGCATAGTCCTTAAACAGCCCGACCTGCAATGTCTCATCGCACCAAGCCAGAATTTCACGGCGTAAAGCCATATTCCGCTCCTTATATCTATCTTCAAAAACAGCTTCGCATTCTAACCGCAAAATCTGTTTATGCCTCAAATTCTTACATTCCGATTTCAGCAATCATTCCCAACATTAATCATTTGCACATCATCATGAATTATTTTAATATATCCCACCTTACCCACAGGCCGTCTGAAAACACATGGACTCTATTATCGAATTGCGTCATCTCAAAACCTTGCTGGCTTTAGAAGAAACCGGCAGCGTTTCCCTTGCCGCCAAACGGATTTTCCTGACCCAATCTGCCCTGTCGCACCAAATCCGCGCCTTGGAAAATTATTACGAAACGCCGTTGTTTGAACGCAAATCCACACCTTTGCGCTTCACTCCGGCCGGTATGCGCTTATTGCAACTGGCGCGCGAGCTGTTGCCGCAAGTTGCCGCCGCCGAACGTGATTTGGTGCGGATTATTGAAGGCGAAGCCGGCGAACTCAGGCTTGCCGTCGAATGCCACACCTGCTTTGACTGGCTGATGCCTGCCATGGGCGAGTTCCGTCCCTTATGGCCGCAAGTTGAATTGGACATCGTTTCCGGTTTCCAAGCCGATCCGGTCGGGCTGCTGCTGCAACACCGCGCCGACCTTGCCATCGTTTCCGAAGCTGAGCCGCTCAACGGCATCAGCTACCGCCCTCTGTTTGCCTATGAAATGGTCGGCATCTGCGCAGAAGACCATCCGCTTGCCGAGAAAGACGTTTGGGAAGCGGAAGATTTTATCGACGAAACCCTGATTACTTATCCCGTCCCCGACGAAATGCTGGATTTACCAAAAAAAGTGCTGCTGCCCAAAGGCATTAATCCGCCGCGCCGCCACAGCGAACTGACCATTGCCATTATTCAGCTGGTTGCCAGCAAACGCGGCATCGCCACCCTGCCCTACTGGACGGTCATGCCGTACTTGGAGAAAGGCTACGTCGTTCATCGCAAAATCACTTCAGACGGCCTGCAAAGCAAACTTTATGCCGCCATTCGTACGGAAGACGCCAACAAAGGCTATTTGGACAACTTCTGCCAAATCACGCATGACCGCTGTTTTGCCGATTTGCCGGGCTTGAGCGAATTGGAAATGTAAACTTGAAACAATCAAAAGGCCGTCTGAACAATTTTCAGACGGCCTTTTCAATACACAAAAATTTCACTGCTTCTCTTCAGATTCATCCGAACCCAAACATGCCGACAAATCGATTTCAGACGGCCATGTTTTATCAGGCGTAACCCGAATATCGAAATGCTTGCCGCGATAGTCGAAAACCAAACGCCAAGCGTGCAGAAACAGATGTTCCGCCTTATCGCCGCCATACAGCGTATCGCCCAAAATCGGACTACCTATGCTTTTCATGGCCACGCGCAGCTGATGGGTTTTGCCGGTAAACGGTTGCAACACAAACAGGCGCAAACCAGGCTTCAGGCTTTGGCTGCTGAAACGGGTAACAGCAAAATTATCCTCGTCACGCGTCAGTTTCCATGTACCGCGCCGCGAACGCGCCATACCGCCTTTCACCCAGCCCTGCTTTTTCGCCGGCTTGTGCGTACCGAGTGCCAAATAAGTTTTACGCATGGTTTTTTCGGCAAACTGTGCCGACAAAGCCGCTGCGCTGTCGCGGTTTAACGCAAACAGCAACAGGCCGCTGGTGGCTTTATCCAAACGGTGAACCAGCCACACGCGTTCAACGCCGAGCTGCTGCGCCAGCGAAGCGGTCAGGCAAACATCCCCTTCCGATTCGCTCTGCACCGATACGCCGCAAGGCTTATTGATGACCACAAAGTCTTTATGTTCAAAAACAATGTCCCACATTTCAGACGGCCTTCAACACAATACCGTCGCCAAGCAGGGTCAAAATGCCCAGCAGGCAGAACAAGATACACGCAACAATGCGCACTGCTTTGGCCGGAATCTTGCGCATCAGCATTTCGCCCAAATACACTGCAGGCACAGAAGCAATCATCAAACCGGCAATACTGCCGAATACGACCAGCAGGATAGATTGGTATTTTGCTGCTAAAAGAACTGTTGCAATCTGCGTTTTATCGCCGATTTCAGCCAAGAAAAACAGGACGACCGTCGCCGTAAATGCGCCGTATTTCAGCCATTTGCCATCAGGGTCTTCGTCTTTATCCGGCAACAGCAGCCATAATCCGACTGCAATAAAACTGCCGCCGACCACCCATTTCATGACTTCGGGCGAAATAGCAGATGCCAGCCAGACACCGAGTGCGGCTGAAACAAGATGGTTCAACAGGGTTGCAATAAAAATACCGGCAACAATCGCGTTTTTGTGGGCAAAACGTGCTGCCAAAAAGAGCGCCAGCAATTGCGTTTTATCGCCGATTTCGGCAATGGCAACGCCCAGCGTCGAGGAGAAAAAAGCTTCCATGATTTAAGATACTCAACCGAAAAGCGGGCAAACAAAAAGCGCTGTGCATACCGCCCGCAAGGGTATGGACAACGCTTACGTCTTGCCTGTCTTCCGATAAAGCAGAGAAGATACCGCCGCCACGGCCGCACAAGCCGATTATGTTGACAACGGTTTCGGCATTGCGCCGAATGGCTACTCCCGTAAGAGTGAGGCGCGAATTATAAGGCAAACCATGGCTTGAAGCAACAAAAAGAAAAACAAAAGGCCGTCTGAAACCCAATGTAAACATGTTTCAGACGGCCTTTCTACAGCGATTAATTATCGGAGAACAAATCTCCTACTTTTTCCCAAAACGATTTTTTGCGCGGGGTTTGGCTGAGGTCAAGGCCGGAGGAGATTTTTTCAAATTCTTCCAGCAACTCTTTCTGACGGTCGGTCAGGTTAACCGGTGTTTCAACCAAAATGTGGCAGTACAAATCGCCGGTCGAGCTGGAACGCAGAGACTTGATGCCTTTGCCTTTTACGCGCATACGGCGGCCGGTTTGCGTTTCTTTCGGAATGTGCAGTTTGACTTTGCCGTCCAAAGTCGGCACTTCGACTTCGCCGCCCAATGCGGCAATGGCAAAGCTGATCGGCAGTTCGCAATGCAGGTCCAAGCCGTTGCGCTCGAAGATTTTGTGCTGTCTTACGCGGACATTGACGTACAAATCGCCTGCCGGCGCGCCGTGTTGACCCGGCTCGCCCTCGCCGCTCAAGCGGATGCGTTGACCGTCGTCGATGCCTGCCGGAATGTTGACTTCAACCGTTTTGCTGGTTTTGGTGCGGCCTTCGCCACGGCATTTGACGCAAGGATCTTTGATTTCTTTGCCTGTGCCGTGACAAGTCGGACAAGTCTGCTGCATTTGGAAAATGGCTTGGCGGACGTGTACCGTACCTGAGCCGTGACAGGTCGAACAAGTCGATGCGGATGTGCCCGGTTTGGCACCTGAGCCGTGGCAGACATCACATTCTTCGTAAGTCGGAATGTTGATGCGTTTTTTCACGCCTTTGGCGGCTTCTTCAAGCGAAATCTCTATGCCAACCTGCAAGTCCGCGCCGCTGTAATCCGGCTGACGGCCGCCTGCGCTGCCGCCACCGCCGAACATTTGGCTGAAAATATCGGAAAAATCGAAGCCTTGCGCACCACCGAATCCGCCTTGGCCGCCGAAACCGCCAAAGCCACCGAATCCGCCCGCACCTGCGCCCTGTTCAAACGCGGCATGGCCGTATTGGTCGTACATGGTACGTTTTTCCTTGTCAGACAAGGTGTCGTAAGCTTTTTGGACTTCTTTAAATTTTTCTTCCGCTTCTTTGTCGTCAGGGTTGCGGTCTGGATGGTATTTCATTGCCAGCTTGCGGTAGGCTTTTTTGATTTCATCGTCGCTAGCGCTGCGGGCAACACCAAGGGTTTCGTAATAATCTTGGGTACTCATAATTTGATAGTGTTTTGAATAAGTTTGAACTGGGTCGGATATGTGGGCGAAAGGCAAAAAACTCAAGTCGATATTTTTAAGGCCGTCTGAAAATTTTGTTTCAGACGGCCTCCCTCGCCTTGTCAAAGCATGATGATGGCCTTAAAGTGAAAGAAGATTTGACTCTATATCGCTGTTTTGTATTAGAAAGGTTTTCTTCCATGATACAAAAAATTGCTTCCTTTTTATGCCTGATGCTGATGATGACCGCTGCCAGACTTACCGTTAACCGTTTCATACTCAGGCCGTCTGAAACCCTGTTTTCAGACGGCCTTTTGATTGTTTGCGTTCTTCCACGTCAAAACAAACGGGAAACAACAATGCCAAAGCGGTTTGACATGATGTTACGACACAAGCAATCCGCTTCTGAATCCGCTATAATCTGCGTTTGATTTTATTTTCCAACGCCTTTTGTATAAAGCAAAACATCATGCAAGAACAATATCAACCCGCCGCCATCGAGCCTGCGGCGCAGAAAAAATGGGACGACGAGCGTATTTTCAACGTCTCCGAAGACGCTTCCAAACCCAAATACTACTGCCTCTCCATGTTCCCCTACCCCAGCGGCAAGCTGCACATGGGGCATGTACGCAACTACACCATCGGCGACGTATTGAGCCGCTTCAAACTCTTAAACGGCTTCAACGTCATGCAGCCTATGGGTTGGGACGCGTTCGGTATGCCTGCGGAAAACGCGGCGATGAAAAACAACGTCGCCCCTGCCGCATGGACCTACGACAACATCGAATACATGAAAACCCAGCTCAAAAGCTTGGGTTTTGCGATTGACTGGGAACGCGAAGTCGCCACCTGCAAACCCGAATACTACCGCTGGGAACAATGGCTGTTTACCAAGCTGTTTGAAAAAGGCATCGTGTACCGCAAAAACGGCACGGTAAACTGGGACCCTGTTGATCAAACCGTCCTTGCCAACGAGCAAGTCATCGACGGACGCGGCTGGCGTTCAGGCGCGTTGATCGAAAAACGCGAAATCCCGATGTATTACTTCAAAATCACCGATTACGCCGAAGAGCTGCTCAACGATTTGGACAAGCTGGAACACTGGCCGGAACAAGTCAAAACCATGCAGCGCAACTGGATCGGCAAATCACGCGGTATGACCGTGCGCTTCGCTGTTTCAGACGACAGCAAACAGGGCTTGGAAGGCGATTACGCGAAATTCCTGCAAGTTTATACCACCCGTCCCGACACGCTGATGGGCGCGACTTATATCGCCGTTGCCGCCGAGCATCCGCTGGCAACCGCCGCAGCCGCCGACAAACCCGAATTGCAGGCATTTATCGCCGAGTGCAAAGCCGGCTCGGTTGCCGAAGCCGATATGGCGACGATGGAGAAAAAAGGCGTGCCGACCGGCCGCTACGTCGTCAACCCGCTCAACGGCGACAAGCTGGAAGTGTGGATTGCCAACTATGTATTGTGGGGCTACGGCGACGGCGCGGTCATGGCGGTTCCGGCGCACGACGAACGCGATTTCGAATTCGCCACCAAATACAATCTTCCGAAAAAACAAGTCATTGCTGTCGACGACAACGAATTCGACGCAAACCAATGGCAAGAATGGTACGGCGACAAAGAAAACGGTGTATTGGTCAACAGCGGCGACTTGGACGGCATGAATTTTCAGACGGCCTTCGACGCCATCGCCACCAAGCTGCAAAGCCAAGACGCAGGCGAACCGAAAACCCAATACCGCCTGCGCGACTGGGGTATTTCCCGTCAACGCTACTGGGGCTGCCCAATTCCTATCATCCATTGCGAAAAATGCGGCGACGTTCCCGTCCCTGCCGACCAACTGCCGGTCGTTTTGCCTGAAAACGTCGTACCCGACGGCATGGGTTCGCCGCTGGCAAAAATGCCAGAGTTTTACGAAACCACCTGCCCATGCTGCGGCGGCGCGGCGAAACGCGAAACCGACACCATGGACACCTTCATGGAATCGAGCTGGTATTTCTTCCGCTATATGTCGCCCAAGTTCGCAGAAGGCATGGTATCAGCAGAAGCCGCAAAATACTGGGGCGCGGTCGACCAATACATCGGCGGTATCGAACACGCGATTCTGCACCTCTTGTACGCGCGTTTCTTCACCAAACTGATGCGTGACGAAGGCTTGGTCAATGTTGACGAACCATTTGAACGCCTACTGACGCAAGGCATGGTCGTCTGCGAAACCTACTACCGCGAAAACGCCAACGGCAGCAAAGACTGGATCAACCCCGCCGATGTCGAGCTGACTTTCGACGACAAAGGCCGCCCTGTTTCCGCCATCCTCAAAGCCGACGGTCTGCCCGTCGTCATCAGCGGCACGGAAAAAATGTCCAAATCCAAAAACAACGGCGTCGATCCGCAAGAACTGATTAACGCCTACGGTGCGGACACCGCCCGCCTGTTCATGATGTTTGCCGCACCGCCCGAACAGTCCCTCGAATGGAGCGACAGCGGCGTCGAAGGCGCACACCGCTTCCTGCGTCGTCTGTGGCGTACCGTTTACGAATACCTGAAGCAAGGCGAAGCAGTCAAAGCGTTCGCAGGCAACCAAGACGGTTTGTCTAAAGAACTCAAAGACCTGCGCCACAAACTGCATTCCACCATCGCCAAAGTCAGCGACGACTACGGCCGCCGCCAGCAGTTCAACACCGCCATCGCCGCCGTGATGGAATTGCTCAACCAATATGACAAAACCGACACCGACGGCGAACAAGGCCGCGCCGTCGCCCAAGAAGTATTGGAAACCGCCGTACGCCTGCTGTGGCCGATTGTGCCGCACATCTGCGAAACCCTGTGGAGCGAATTGAACGGCGCAAAACTGTGGGAAGCAGGCTGGCCGACAGTCGATGAAGCCGCCTTGGTCAAATCCGAAATCGAAGTGATGGTTCAAGTCAACGGCAAACTGCGCGGCAAAATCACCGTTGCCGCCGACGCATCCAAAGCCGACCTCGAAGCCGCCGCCCTTGCCAACGAAGGCGCAGTGAAATTCATGGAAGGCAAGCCTGCGAAGAAAATCATCGTCGTTCCGGGCAGACTGGTGAACATCGTGGTGTAAAGCTGATTCGACATTAATTGCTGTAATTAGGAAAGGTCGTCTGAAAACTTGGAAACAGGGTTTTCAGACGACCTTTTTAAGGTAGATTGAGCTGTCTACATTACAGACCTCAAATAACTTAAATCTCAAAATCCTAAAAAAGTTCCCTTAGCCTGCACAACAAGATAATTTCGAAATATCTTTATCGAACGTAAGTGCAACTAATTTTAGCCCTTCAGCCATTGTTAAATATGGTGCTAGGGTTTCTGTTAAATCTTCTATCGTTAAGCCAAATTTAACAGCTAATGATGCTGCATAGATGACATCTCCTGCATTTTCAGATACAATATGAACCCCTAATACTTTTAGTGTTTCTGCATCTGCTACTAGTTTAAATACACCGGTTGTTTCACGGTTTACAATTGCTCTTGGAACAGCATCTAAAGGTAATACAGATGTCTTCACATCATACCCTTTCTCTTTTGCTTGTTCTTCTGTTAAACCAACCGTTGCAACCGTCGGATTCGTAAACGTAACAGCAGGAACTACCGATAAATCTATTTTTTTGTTTAATCCACCAATAGCATTATCAGTAATAATTCCACCTTCATAGGCTGCTACATATACAAATTGTGGTCCTAAAGTCACATCTCCTGCTGCATAAATCTTTTCATTACTTGTTTGACCAAAATCATTGATCAGGATTTCATTATTTTTTCCAGTTTCAACACCTGCTGCACTTAAATTTAAAGAATCCGTATTTGGTTTTCTTCCAGTGGCAACAAGTAACTGATCTGATTCAATGACTTCTCTACTGCCATTTACTGTTACGTAAACCCTTTTTATCTCTCCACTTTGTTCAACACGCTCAAAAGTTGCCCCTTTGACAAGGTTTATACCCTGTTCAATTAACGCTTTTTCAACTGACTCTGAAATCTCAGGATCATACTCCTTTAAAAGTCGCTCACTTCTTTGCATAAGCGTTATTTCTGAACCTAAATGATGAAATAGTTGTCCAAGCTCCATTCCAATGTATCCTGAACCAATTACAGTTAATCGTTTTGGTATTTTCTTTAACTCAAGAAGTGTTGTACTAGTTAAATAGTCCATTTTTTCAAGTCCTGAAATTTGGGGCAACGAAGGCGATGCACCTGTTGCAATTAAAAAGCGTTTTGCAGATAACTTTGCCCCATTGACCTCAACCGTACTAGCATCAACGAATTTTGCTTCACCTTTAATTAAATCAAAATTATATTCATCAATTAAATCCATATATTTTTGATTCCGAAGTTCGCTCACCAATTTATCCTTTTGCGTGATTAAACTAGCTAAATCCACTTCTCCAGCGGATGTTTGTAAACCTATAAACGGATTGTCTTTTGATAAATGATTGATTTCCCCTGCCCTAAGAAGAGTTTTTGACGGAACACAGCCAATATTCACACAGGTTCCCCCAACCGTTCCACGCTCAATCATTCCAACTTTTGCACCGTATTCTATAGCTTTAATTGCCGAAGAAAAGGCAGCAGCACCAGAACCAATAATAAGAAGGTCATAATTGTCTTCATTAATTAACGCCACGTTTTCTAGTGATGATACTTCTTCAATTTCTCCGGCTTGGTAATTTGCTTCATCAATCGCCTTTATTGCACTTTCAACCTCAATATCATCGGGCAGTTCAAATACTGCTTCACCACGACGATAACTAGACTCAATATTTTTAGCACCTATCTTTTCAAGTGCTGATTCTACGTGTTTTTCACAACCCGTACATGTCATTCCTGAAATGTTTACCTTAAATTTATTCATAAAAAAGCTCCTTTCGTTAATTAATCTCTCATGTTAATGTTTCTATTATTGGACACGAATGTAATTGCTTTTCATCTGGACATCGTTGTTTTAAGTCGTCTAACATAGTTTCAATTCGTTTTAAATCCTCTATTTGTTTTTGCACTTCCTTTTGTTTTTTAGAAACAAATTCGAACATATCTTGACAACGAACTTCATCTTTATCTACAACACCAAGTAATTTATAAATCTCGCTTAAAGAGAAACCAAGTTCCTGTATTCGTTTAATAAACCCAACACGCTTAACGTCATCATATGAATATATCCGATAACCAGCTTCCGTTCGGTGAGGTTCTTGTAATAAATTTTTTCGCTCGTAATATCTGATCGTTTCTTTATTAACTCCACATTTATCTGCAAACTCACTAATGCGATAAATCATCTTATTTCACCCCCTGAATATTATAAACCATGTACCATAGTACACGGTCAAGTAAATTGGACTATTTTATTTTTTTCCCAAAGTATCACTCGTATGTGATTGATACTTTTATATAATACTATTGATTATCCTAACATCCCACCAGAAAATCCGATTTAAACACCAGTTGTTTTTAAACTATTAAGAAAGTAATTCCACTATATATTCCGAAGACCCAAAAAACCATACGAATCAGTTAGATTCATTATCACAGTTCCCGTCATTAACATAGCCCTTAAAAGTTCAGGCAAAGAAATATCTAATGCGCTAGCCAAACGAATAAGATTTAATAGGGCGGGGTTACGCTCTCCACGTTCTATCATTCCGATATAAGTCCGGTACATATTCACTTTTTCAGCCAATGCTTCCTGACTTAAATCCTGGAGTTGTCTTAAATAACGAACATGTTTGCCAAATTGTTTTAAAATTTCTGATTTCATGATGACTATTCTTAATGTTTGCAAATTAAATTCCACATACAATAAGTATCAACTTTAGTTCTAATACAAAAGGCCGTCTGAAACCCTATATTCAGGTTTCAGACGGCCTTTTTAACTGCCCGATTTTATTCGCCGTAGTAGGCTTTGGTCAGGATTTCTTCCATATCGGCCACCATGGCGAGGCGTGGGTTGGCCGGGGTGCATTGGTCTTCAAAAGACATCATGGCCAGCTCTTTTCTGCCGTCGAGGAAGGTTTTCTCATCGATGCCCTGCTCTTTCAACGACATTTTGATGCCGACGTTGACCGCCAGTTCGTGGCAGGCGCGGGCGAAGGATTCGACACCTTCTACCGGTGTGCTGCATGGCAAGCCTAAAGTACGGGCGATTTCTTGATATTTCAGGTCGGCTTTGTAGTAGTTGTACTTCGGCCAAGTGGCGGTTTTCTGCGGACGCGTACCGTTGTAGCGGATGACGTGCGGCAGCAGGATGGCGTTGGCACGACCGTGCGGAACGTGATATTTGCCGCCGATTTTGTGTGCCATCGAGTGGTTGATACCCAAGAACGCATTGGCAAACGCCATGCCTGCGATGGTGGAGGCATTGTGCATATGCTCGCGCGCTTCGGGATCAGCCGCACCGTGTTTGTAGGAGCGTTCGAGGTATTGGAACACGAGCTTGATGGCTTGCAGGGCGAGGCCGTCTGTAAAATCGTTCGCCAGTACGGAAACGTATGCTTCTACGGCGTGAGTCAGTACGTCCAAACCGGTGTCGGCGGTTACGCCTGCCGGAACGGTCATGGTAAACGCAGGATCGACAATCGAAATGGTCGGTGTCAGCGAGTAGTCGGCAATCGGATATTTTTTGTCGCCATCGCTGATGACGGTAAACGGTGTCACTTCGGAGCCTGTGCCCGATGTGGTAGGGATGCCGATAAATTTGGCTTTGCGGCCCAATTCAGGGAAGCGGAACGCGCGTTTTCGGATGTCCATGAATTTTTGCACCAAGTCTTCAAAATCGACTTGCGGCTGCTCGTAGAAGAGCCACATGGCTTTAGCCGCGTCCATCGGCGAGCCGCCGCCCAGCGCGATAATGGTGTCGGGCTGGAAGCTGCGCATCAAATCCGTGCCTTTATAGACGGTTTGGACGCTCGGATCGGCTTCAACATCGGTAAACAGCTGGATGGTCACTTTGTTTTTGCGTTGATGCAGTTGGTGGGTGATTTTATCGACAAAGCCCAGATCAACCATCGAACGGTCGGTCACAATCATGACTTTTTCGCAGTCTTTCATGTCTTGCAGATATTGGATGGAATCTCGTTCAAAATAGATTTTGGCGGGCACTTTGAACCATTGCATGTTGTTTCTCCGACGGCCTACTTTTTTGATGTTTAACAGATTGACTGCGCTGACGTTGCCGCCGACGGCGTTTTTACCGTAAGAGCCGCAACCGAGGGTCAGAGAAGGCAGGAAGGCGTTGTACACGTCGCCGATGCCGCCGAAGGTGGAAGGCGAATTCCAAATCACGCGTAGGGCTTTGACGCGGGAGCCGAACGTTTTGACCAATTCTTCGTTAGCGGTATGGATGGCGGCGGAGTGTCCCAAGCCGTCAAAGGCAACCATTTCTTCGGCGAACTTCAAACCTTGTTCGGTCGAATCCGCCTTAATCATGGCCAAAACAGGCGAAAGTTTTTCGCGGGTCAGCGGCTCGTTCGGGCCGACTTCTCGGCATTCGGCGATGATGATGTTGGTTTTTTCAGGTACTTTAAACCCGGCCTGCTCAGCAATCCATGTTGCCGGTTTGCCCACTACCGCAGAATTGAGTTTCGCACCGCCGCAGCTGACGCAATTCGCCGTTACGCCGAAGATAAACTCTTCAAGCATGGCTTTTTCTTTTTTGTTGGCAAAGTACACGCCGTAGGATTTGAATTCTTCGGCCAACTCTTTGTAAATCTCTTTATCGGCAATCACCGCTTGCTCGCTGGCGCACACCATGCCGTTGTCGAAAGATTTCGACATCACAATATCGTGTGCTACCTGTTTGATGTCCGCCGTTTTTTCAACATAAGCAGGTACGTTGCCCGCCCCGACGCCGAGCGCAGGTTTGCCGCAAGAATACGCGGCTTCCACCATCGCATTGCCGCCTGTCGCCAAAATCGTTGCCACGCCCGGATGCTTCATCAGCGCGGAAGTGCCTTCCATAGACGGCTTTTCAATCCACTGGATACAGTTTTCCGGCGCACCGGCCGCAATCGCCGCATCGCGCACGATACGCGCTGCATGGGCGGAACACTGCTGGGCGGACGGATGGAACGAGAAAATAATCGGATTGCGGGTTTTCAGCGCAATCAAGGATTTGAAAATGGTGGTGGAGGTCGGATTGGTGGTCGGCACGATACCGCAAACCACGCCGACCGGATCGGCAATTTCAGTAATACCGGTTACATCGTTTTCGCTGATGACGCCTACGGTTTTCAAATCGCGCAGGCGGCGCACGACGTTTTCGCAGGCAAACAGGTTTTTCGTCGCCTTATCTTCAAACACGCCGCGTCCCGTTTCTTCCACCGCGTGCATGGCGAGCACACCATGTTTGTCCAGCGCGGCGATAGAGGCTTTGGCCACAATAAAGTCAATCTGCTCCTGATCGAGCTTAAGAAACTCGTCCAATGCCCGTAAACCCTTGTCAACCAGGCTGTTTACCTCGGCTACGGCTGGGCTGACGACGTTGTCGGCTGATGCGTTCATGGTGTATCTCCTTAATAAAAGGTGGCAATAAGGTCAATAAATTTTCACTACAATAACTATAGGTAATTTAGTTACATTTTGCTTTGACCTACATCACAAACCATGATTGAACTTTTCAGACGGCCATTTTATCGTTTATTCATTTTAATTCTTTGAAGTATAATATTTTTATCTACACAAAAACAAAGACGGTTATTCTTCGTCGCTTTCCTCGATAATTAAGATAAAAACAGAAAATCGATGTATTAAAATTACAAACTCAAATAAACAAAGGCCGTCTGAAAATATTTTTCAGACGGCCTTTTTTGCTTTACCGTTTATTGGCTAATGTCTTCCAGCGTACGGCCTTTGGTTTCCTCACCCAATACCAAGATTACCGCCACAATCAGCAGCATAACCAGCGCAAACATCATAAAGATATTGCCAAAGCCGCCGCTGTTGCCCACCATCGCCGCCACCACCATGGGGGCGAGTATGCCGCCTACGCGGCCGATGGCGCCTGCCCAGCCAGATGCGAAAGCACGGAAGCGCAAGGGGTAGAGTTCGGGGGTGTAGGTGTACAAAACGCCCCATGCGCCTAAGTTGAAGAAGGACATCAGGCTGCCCCAAACCATGACTTCGGCGGCAGTTGTGCTTTGCCCGAAAAACCATGCGCACACAGCGCAAGCGGCCAGAAAGCCTGCCAGCGTTGCTTTGCGGCCGATTCTTTCCACCAAAGCCGCGGCGGCAATATAGCCGGGCAGTTGCGCAACAATCATCACCAGCACATATTCAAAGGTTTTGACCACAGTATTGCCCTGCTCGACCAGCAATTTGGGCAACCAAGTGAAAATGCCGTAATACGAAAACACGATGCCGAACCAAACCAGCCACAACATCAGCGTGCGCCGTGCAAACGGATGTTGCCAAAGCTGAACGAAGCGGATGCGTTCGCGCGGGGCGGCCGGTGCGGCAACGACTTCTGTCGGCGGCGTGATGCCCGATTGGATTTCCAGCGCGGATACCAAACGGTGCGCTTCGTTGGTTTTGCCACGGGAAAGCAGGTAAGGCACGGATTCGGGAACGAATTTCAACACCAACGGCACATAAAACAGGGGCAAGGCGCCGAATAAAAACGCGCTGTGCCAGCCGGTTTGCGGAATAAAGAAATAAGACACCAGCGCGGCTGAGAGCCAGCCCAAGCCCCAAAAGCTTTCCAGCAACACAATAAAACGGCCGCGTACTTTCGGCGGCGCATATTCGCTGACCAGCGACACGGCGACGGGCAGTTGGCCACCCAAACCGATGCCGACAAAAAAGCGGCACACCAGCAAAACCGTCAAATCAGGCGCAAGCGCGCACAAACCTGTGGCAATGCTGTACACCACCATCGTGCCGGCAAAAACGGTTCTCCGTCCGAACCTATCTGCCAGCCAGCCGCTGAATACTGCGCCCAAAGCCATGCCGACAAAGGCAATGCTGACAATCCAACCCAACTGCGCCGGAGCCAGCGCCCAATCTTTGCCCAAAGCCGGCAATACAAACGATACCAAACCGGTATCCATGGCATCAAACAGCCAGCCTATTCCGACCAAGACCAGAAGTTTGTAATGAAAGTGGGAAGGCGGCAGATTGTGCAGCCGCGTCAGAATATCCATAGTTTCTTTCCTTTGTTTGTATGATTGAATTGGGTTTTAGCAATAAATGCTTTAATTTCAGTGACAAACCTGAAACCGAGACATTGTGTCGATTTTAACATTGGTACCATATGCAAAGAATAGGAAGCACGTGTTTTTTAGATATTTTTATCGCCAGAACCGTACGCCCTATTAAAACTCTGAATAAGGGTTCACGGCAGGCCGTCTGAAACCGATGGTCTGTTTTTCAGACGGCCTGCCGTTTTTTGCAAAGGCTTCATGCTTGGGTTATGATGTTTATTTGTAATATGTAAACAGATGATTGCCTGTTTTTACATAACAGGCCGTCTGAACAACGGAGAACGATATGAATGCGGTTGTAATTGCGGTCATCATCATGCTTGTGCTGTCTTTATCGCGCGTGCATGTGGTACTCAGCTTGGCTGTCGGCGCGTTTGTCGGCGGCTTGGTGGCCGGTATGCCTTTGGAGAATGTAACCAACGCGGCCGGCGATGTGGTGCAGCAAGGGATTATTCCTGTTTTTAACGAAGGTCTGAAAGGCGGGGCGCAAATCGCGCTGTCTTATGCCATGCTCGGCGCGTTTGCCATGGCCATCACGCATTCCGGTCTGCCGCAACAGCTCGCCGGCGTGATTATCCGCAAGCTCAACGGCGGCGAAGGCAATGCGAAAGGCGAAGGCGCGGTCAAATGGCTGCTGCTGGCGATTATTTTGTGCATGGGCGTGATGAGCCAAAACGTTGTGCCGATTCATATTGCGTTTATCCCGATGATTATTCCGCCGCTGCTGTTGGTGTTCAACCGTTTGAAACTCGACCGCCGCTTGGTGGCCTGCGTGATTACGTTTGGCTTGGTAACGACTTATATGTTCCTGCCTTACGGTTTCGGCGCCATCTTCTTGAACGACATCATGTTGGGCAATATCCGCTCGGCAGGCATGGACACCAGCGGCATCAATGTGATGCACGCAATGGCAATTCCGGCTTTGGGCATGGTTTCCGGCTTGCTGCTGGCCTTTTTGCACTACCGCAAACCGCGCACTTATCAAAACAATACCACTGACACGGAAGACAATCGTGCGGCAGTGCAACAACAAGAGCCGTCAACCTATCGCAGCTTGGTGGCGGCCGTGGCGATTGCCGTGTGTTTTGCCATTCAGCTTTTGTATGATGGTTCGCTGGTATTGGGCGCTATGTTGGGCTTTGCCGTGTTTATGATGTTGGGCGTGATGAACCGCTCCGCCGCCAGCGATGTGTTCGGCGAAGGCATCAAAATGATGGCGATGGTCGGCTTTATTATGATTGCGGCGCAAGGTTTCGCCGCCGTAATGAACGCAACCGGCGAGATTCAGCCTTTGGTCGAACGCAGCATGGCTTTGTTCGGCGGCAATAAAGGCATGGCCGCATTGACCATGTTGTGCGTCGGCTTGCTGGTAACCATGGGCATCGGCTCGTCTTTCTCCACCTTGCCGATTATTACCGCGATTTATGTGCCTTTGTGCATCAGCTTGGGCTTCTCCCCAATGGCTACCGTGGCCATTGTCGGCACGGCAGGCGCGCTGGGTGATGCAGGCTCCCCTGCTTCCGACTCAACGCTCGGTCCGACCATGGGTCTGAACGCCGACGGTCAACACGACCACATCCGCGATTCAGTTATCCCGACTTTTATCCACTACAATATCCCGCTGATGGCTGCCGGCTGGATTGCCGCGATGGTGCTGTAATATGAGCGATATTCAGGAATTGGAATACCGCGTCACAGAGCTGGAAATTCAGACGGCCTTGCAGGAAGATTTAATCGGCAGTCTGAACGACACCATCGCCAAGATGCAGCAGGCTTTGGATTTGCAGCAAGGCCAGTTGCGGCTTCTGTATCAACGGATGCAGGACAAAGGTGCAAACGGCGAACGCGAACCGTACAGCCTGCGCGACGAGATTCCGCCGCATTATTGATAACCTAAAAAAGGGCGTGTTTGATATATGCCCTTTTCTTTCATAACAAAGGCCGTCTGAAAGTCAATCAAGCTTTCAGACGGCCTTTTAAACAATCAAACCTTACAAACAAGCCAATTCGTTGGCCATTTGCTGCTCGACGGTTTCACGTTGGCGGATAAGTTTACATTCGCTGCCGTCAACCAATACTTCCGCCGCACGATTGCGCGTGTTGTAGTTGCTCGCCATGCTTGAGCCATACGCACCGGCACTGCGAATAAGCAGCAAATCCCCTTCTTCGCAGGCGATGGTGCGGTCTTTGCCGAGGAAGTCGCCGGTTTCGCAAATCGGGCCGACGATATTGGCCGTCAGAGGGTCAATGTCTTTGGTTTCGACCGCTTCAATGTGATGATAGGCATCATAAAGCGCCGGGCGCATCAAATCGTTCATCGCCGCATCGACCATCACAAAGTTTTTCTCTTCTCCATGTTTGACAAACTCAACGCGCGTCAACAACGCACCTGCATTGCCAACCAAACTACGACCTGGCTCGAGGACCAGTTTCAGACGGCGTGTACCGATTAGTTTTTGAACGGCTTGGGCATACGCACCCAAATCAGGCACATTTTCGTCTTGGTAAACAATACCGACACCGCCGCCCAAGTCCAAGTGTTCCAACACAATGCCTTCGTCTGCCAGTTGGTCAACCAAGGCCAAGATACGTTCGCAGGCTTCGACAAGCGGGCTGAGGTCGGTCAGTTGCGAGCCGATATGGCAGTCGATACCGACGATTTTCAAATGGCTTTGTCGGGAAGCATGACGATAGGCCTCAAGCGCATCGGCATAGGCAATACCGAATTTGTTGGCTTTCAGGCCGGTGGAGATATAAGGGTGGGTTTTGGCATCGACATCGGGGTTGACGCGCAGAGAAACCGGAGCGACTTTACCCAAGCGCGCGGCAACTTTCTGAATACGGTCTATTTCGGGAATGCTCTCCATATTGAAGCATTTCACGCCTGCATTCAGCGCAAACTCAATTTCTGCCTCACTCTTGCCCACACCGGAAAAAATCGTTTTCGCCGCATCGCCGCCTGCCGCTAAAACACGCGCCAACTCACCGCCGGACACAATGTCAAAACCACTCCCCAAAGAAGCAAAGTGCTTGATGATGCTCAGGTTGCCATTCGCTTTAACCGCGTAGCAGACAAGCGGATTTAAAGCAGCAAACGCAGTTTGGTAGTTTTCAAACGCCTCGGTCAGCGCAGATTTGCTGTACACATAAAGCGGCGTACCGAATTCCTCGGCAAGGTGGGAATAAGGGATTTGTTCGCAGGATAAGGTCATGTTTGTGAAATCTTTTTTAATCGTTGGTTTGAGTGGTCGGCTCTTTGGCCGTATCGAATTTCAAACCGGTTTGAATTACGCCGAAGCGCGCCTTGTCGCCTTCTTTGGGCAGGTAGAGGTCGCCTTTGTAGCCGCAGGCAGAAAGCAGCAGAGCCGTTGCCGCTGCAAAAAATACGCCGTATTTCATCAGTAAAACTTTCTTCATCATTACGAATGTGGCAAGATTCGGTATCTTAAACAAAAACCACATAAAAAGCCATGATGACCGAAAGCGAATTCATCCGTATGAGCGAAGAATTGTTCGAACACATCGAAGACCAAATCGACGAAAACGGCTGGGATTTTGACTGCCAGTTTGCCGGAAACGTACTGACCATCGAAGCCGAAAACGGCACACAAATCATCGTCAACCGCCACACGCCCAACCAAGAATTGTGGATTGCCGCCAAAAGCGGCGGCTACCATTTCGCCGAGCAAAACGGCAAATGGCTGGCAACACGCGACGGACGAGATTTCTACGATGTTTTGAACGAAGCACTGAGTGCGGCTTCGGGCGAAGCAGTCAATATTGCCGAATTGTGATTCAGTCTCCAAACATCCCTAGCTAAAAATCTATTTACCTCAAAGGACACCCAAATGCCCCTACTAGACAGTTTCAAAGTCGACCACACCCGTATGCACGCCCCTGCCGTACGCGTGGCCAAAACCATGACCACGCCTAAAGGCGACACCATTACCGTATTTGACCTGCGTTTCTGCATTCCCAACAAAGAAATCCTGCCCGAAAAAGGCATTCATACGCTGGAGCACCTGTTCGCCGGTTTTATGCGCGACCACTTAAACGGCAACGGCGTTGAAATTATTGACATTTCTCCGATGGGCTGTCGTACCGGTTTCTACATGAGCCTCATCGGTACGCCCGATGAGCAAAAAGTGGCCGATGCATGGCTCGCTTCAATGCAGGATGTTTTGACCGTTCAAGACCAAAGCAAAATCCCCGAACTGAACGAATACCAATGCGGTACTTACCTGATGCACTCGCTTGCCGAAGCACACGAAATCGCCCAAAACGTTTTGGCACGCAAAGTCGCCGTCAATAAAAACGAAGAGCTGACATTGGACGAAAGCCTGTTGAACGCTTAATACGCTATAACAGCAAAGGCCGTCTGAAACTCTATATAACAAGTTTCAGACGGCCTAAAACCTTTTATTCCAATTTTCAACCTTTCAGCCACAGTTTTACACCGCCTAAAAATAAGTTGGCGGATGCTGACAGTGTACATAGTATAATTACACTTTGAACAAACAACCTGATTCTATTGCCTTTATGAAACCGTTTTTCTGCAAAACCGCCATTGCCCTCAGCCTGACCCTCCCTGCCGCCGCCAACGCTGCCGAGTATGTCTGCAATGTTGAAGGCATCACCGTTTATACCTCACACCAGATCAACAATACCTGCCGCGTTACCGATTCGTACAGTCCAGTAGAAACAAATGTATTTCAAACAAACGCTGAGCAGCTAAATTTGAATTCGACTCTTACAGAGCAACAAACAGATCCGAAATTGGTTGGAACACAGAACATTTTCGATAAAACAGGAGTAACAAACCAAAAAACTACTAGATCAACGGCTGATCACTATGTTCCTGTTATAGAAACACAAACGGCAATAGCTCCTGTTGAAACCAAGCAATATCCCGTTAATACTTTCGCCATATTCAATACCACACCTGTTGTTCAAGTATACCCCTCTGCACCTATCGCTCAGGTACAAACTACCCCTCAGGAAAGTCATAGATCGGATAGCTTTTTCTCTCCTCATACTGAACAGATACCTACCCAAACTCTCACCGCCCCGAACGTGCACACTGACCAAGCTACCACCACCCAATTCCTGAATCATTCTCTAGATTTGGAGCCATTGGACAACAAGACAGCAAAAAGTACAACAGCCGAAGAACCGGCCAAAACTGAAGTTACACACACAGAACAAACTGTTTCCAAAACATCGATAAACCGCACAACCAATATTAAAAAAACAGTAACCAAACCACTTAACGCTGAAAACTCTTCTGCATCGTCCGACAAAACCAATATATTAACAGGATCTACAACCGAGATTTTCGCACTGACAGACTCGGTCAAGCCGACCGAACCCATACCAGCGGCAGCAACTCCAACGAAGCCTACCAAAACCCCATTGCCCAAAGCATATGGACCAACCACTGATGCACTCTTCAGCGATAAAGATGTCGATAACGACATCAAAATTCTGCTAAATGGTCCGATCGGTGGCGTTACCAATACTGCCGAAGCTGCTAATCCGCGTCTGAATATCCTCCTACGCAACAGCATACAGAAACGCCAGGCCAAGCAAAACAGCCAGCAAGACATCCGCCGCAAAGCACCAATTCGTACCATTCCTGCAACCATTGCTGCACCACAACCCAAACCTAAAGAAACACGTAAACAGGTATTACAAGGAGAAATTCGCAACGAACAGGCCGCCATTACCCGCCTTCAAACACAGCTGAATGCGGCCAAACAAAAAGGCGATCAAATTAAAATCCAACAACTGACCCGTACCATCAACGCCCGTAAAGCGAATATCCGCGCTATTCAAGGTGAGATGTCTCGTTGATTGATTTTTATACAAAAGGCCGTCTGAAAATATTTTCAGACGGCCTTTTTAATGGCTCACAACCTATTTACTTCAACAAACAAACTCATTCTCTAAAATCATTTTCCCCATCACGCCAAAGTACATTTCTTTACAACCTTACCCTCGTGCGCCATTACTGCTTCTATCCAATCGACGATATTTTGCCAATAATATTGCGGCTTTTCAGACGGCCTATCAGCCTGAATACCTTCATCATTCAACACAACGGGAACCCCCTGCTCTGCACCGGCTTCAAGCAAAATCCAGATACTGCCTTCTTGGGTATCGGCACGGGCTGCTTGATGTTCATACGCCCAGCCAACCGCAGCTTGTCCGCCATTTTGCACAGATTGCATCGCCAGTAATAATGGATGAAAGCAAGTATCCATATTATTGTCGGCAACAACGACCAAAGTTGCACCATGCGTGCCTAAAGCTTGCGCGGCATGAAAAACGGGGGAGTTGTGCAGGTTGGCAATAAAGTCAAACGGCATCGCGGCGTGATGGTTCAGCACATTGTCTGCCATTTTTTCAAACACGGATGGCGAAGAAAACGGCGTACCGAGAAAAACAGCGCAATCAGAGCAGATTTCGCTTTGTTCCTTCAGTTGCCCTGCACCAAGCGCGGCAATCAAACTCAAACGGCTGAGGCGGCGGGTATCTATACCGCTTTGCTGCTTTAAGGTTTGTTTGAGGATTTTGCCGCTGGTGCCGGCGTCAGTATCAAAACGCACAGCGGCAGTAATACGGATATTAGAATTTACGGTTGCCATTGCCATACCAAAGATGTGTTGCTGCCGCCAAAACCAAATTGATTGGCCAAACAAAAAAAACCGCCTTTTTGTGAAGCCGCGCATTCGGAAAAACGAATTTCCCGCCCCTGATAATCGCTGCTTCCACCTTGTTTTAAAGCGGATAAAAGCAGGGCTGTTTCAAGGGCTGCCGTTGCGCCAAGCGTGTGTCCGATTTGCGGCTTGAATGCCATCAAAGGGGGCAGTGTACCGAATATATTTTCCAGTGCGGCCAATTCGGCGGCATCGCTGTCAGCCGTGCCGATGCCGTGTGTTTTAACGACCGCAATGCTTTCAGGAGCGATGCCTGCAACACCCAAAGCGCGTCGCATCACCTGCTCTTGTGCTTGGCCATCGCTTTGAATCAGGTCATTGCCTGTATTGGCGGCGTGTCCGATAAGTTTCAGACGGCCTGAAGAAGATTCGGGAGCAGCGGAAGATAAAGCAAGCGCGGCAACACCTTCGCCTAAAATCAAACCATTTCCGCCAAAAGGCCGATACTGCTCGGCCAGCAAACCCAAGCTGTGAAAATGCAGCAAAGTCAGCCGGTTGAGGTTTTCAATACCAAGCACAAAGGCGCGCTCCGCCCCGCCGCGCAAACAATTATCCGCCTGAATCAGCGCATGGGCAGATGAAGTGCAGGCAGTAGCGAAACTGAAAATCTGCCTATTGCCGCTGCGCCGGCGCAAATCTTCGGCAAGATAAAGCAGATTGTGTTCCTCTACCGCCCTATTACCCGCAAAATGGCGGTTTTCATATTCGGAGATGGAATAGGAACTGGAACCGATAAACACCGGCGCATCATGCCAGCTTTCAGACGGCCAGCCTGCATTTTCGGCGGCTCGGCGCAAATGTTGTTCGGCAATATTCGCAAATTCCTTCCGCCCCAAACTGTCGCCGGCGAATGCACGAAAATAAGCAGCCTGCTGCGGTTGATTTAAAAACATATAAGACACCGTATCAGGACGTCTGAAATCCGTTTGCGGATTCAAGGCAGAAGTGGCCGCCGTACCGCAAACCCAACTCACGCGCCATGCTCCGCACGGATAAACGCCGCCAAATCGCGTACGCACATCATATGTTTGCGCACCATCCGGTCGCCCTGTAGGCGCACTTGGAAATACTGTTGCAAGGCAACGCTGATTTGCAGCGCATCAAGCGAATCCAAACCGACCGGACTGTCATCGCCAAACAAAAGTGCATCGTCGGTGAAATCATCCATATCCACATCGTCGGCCTTATCGGCTTCTTGCACGATTAACTTTTTCAATTCCGCTTCCAGCTCGTGCTCGGCCAGTGTAAAGGTGTAAGACATTTTTTAAACTCCCATTTTTATATCATGAAGCAACAACTTGTTTGAGCGAAACTCGTTACACTCGTTTTAGCGAAACTCGCTACGCTCGTTTTCAGACGGCCTGAACTTTATGCAAAATCGCCCCAAAGCGTCTGCATGGCGGCAATGGCCGCAAGTGAAGCGGTTTCGGTGCGCAACACCCGTTTGCCAAGCGTAACGGATTGAAAACCGGCATCAAATGCCTGTTGCTCTTCCTTCTCCGTCCAGCCGCCTTCCGGGCCGACCATAAACACGACTTTGCCGGATTGAGGCCGAACATCGCTCAGTTTTTGTGCGCGGTTCAAGCTCATTAACAGTTTGGTCGTTTCCTGCGGCAACTGTTGCAATGCCTGTGCATAAGTCGTCAGCGGCAAAACCTTCGGCACAATATTGCGGCCGCTTTGTTCACACGCTGAAACAACGATTTCCTGCCAACGCGCCACCCGCTTTTCAGCGCGTTCGCCGCTCAAGCGCACGACACAGCGTTCGCTGATAACTGGGCAAATTTCTGCCACGCCCAATTCCACGCTTTTCTGCAAAGTGAAATCCATGCGCTCGGCGGCAGATACCGCCTGTACCAACGTAATGTTCAGCGGCGATTCGTTGTCCGTTGCCTCTTCCCGCAAAATCCGCACGCTGGCTCGGCGTTTTTCCAAAACTTCTGGCAAAGCCGGATATGCCTTGCCATTGCCGTTGAACAACACGATTTCTTCCGTATTTTTCACGCGCAATACATTCAGATGGCGCACCACATTATCGGGCAATTCGACCACGCTGTCGGGGCTTAAGGCAAAATCAACATAAAATCGGGGCATGGTTTCCTGCTTTATTCATGTATATAATTTAAATTTAAAATTTCATGAATGAAGTTGAAACACGGCGACATGCTCCTGCCTGATTTCGATTTCATCCACTATAATTTGAGAACTTCCCGAATTTTAATCTACTGTCACGCAAAACTGCAAAAAACAAGGATACGCCGTGCTATACCGTTTACAGAAAGTCGTCCGCCACATCGCCCAAACCGAAGTCATGCCGCGTTTTCTGAACACGCCGTCACGACGCAAGGAAGACGGATCGGTTTTGAGTGAAGCAGATTTGGCCGCACAAACCGCTTTTGCCGCCGCCCTTCCCTTATTGGAGGATTGTCCGATGTTGGGCGAGGAAATGAGCGTTCAGGAACAAACCCGTTTGTGGAACGAACATTCAGATGGCCTATGGATTGTCGACCCTATCGACGGCACAAACAACTTCGTCAACGGTTTGCCGCATTTTGCCGTATCCGTCGCACTGGTTAAAAACGGCCACGCCGAATTGGGCGTGATTTACAATCCGGTCAGCGGCGAATGTTTCTACGCCGAACGCGGCAAAGGCGCATTTCTCAACGGCACGCCGCTGCCGCTGCGTTCCGAAAACAAAAAACTCAACGAATCCATTGCCGGCGTAGAAATCAAATACCTGCGTTCGGGCAAACTCGCCAGTCGCATGAATACCCTTGCCCCATTCGGCACAATCCGCAGCATGGGCAGCAGCACGCTCGATTGGTGCTACCTTGCCAGCGGCCGCTACGATATTTACATCCACGGCGGACAAAAGCTGTGGGACTACGCTGCCGGCGCATTGATTTTTGAAGAAGCCGGCGGCTGCCTGACCACTTTGGAAGGCGACGATTTTTGGAGCGGCGAACATGTATTTAAGCGTTCCGTCATCGCCGCATTGCAACCCGAGCTGTTTCAGCAATGGGTGAAATGGATTCGAGAAAATCAGTAAAAATACCGTTTATCTTCAAAAAATCACGATTATCTTGCAACTTATTGAAATTATTTCACTTCTTAACAGCATTTAATACTAAAAACGGTAGAATATTAATCGCTGACACAACACCGCTCTTTCATCCCTTTTGGGCGGTGCAGCAAGTAAGACGTTTTCCCGCAATGTATTGGCCATTCATACTTCTCCCTTAGTATGAATGGTTTTTTTTATCTGCAAAAACAGCTCAGGCCGTCTGAACATTCAGACGGCCTGTTTACACTACTATTTGAAAAACTGTCCGCAACACGCCTTAAACTTTTTGCCCGAACCGCACAAACAAGGCTGTTTCATCGTCGGCAAAGCAACGGTCGGATCAATAAAGTACCAACGCCCGTCTATTTTCACGAACGCCGACAATTCATGATGGCACTCAGTTTGCCCATTCTCCTCAAAATACGCCTCAAACTCGACCAAAGCATGCAGTTTGCCAAACGGCACATGACGGATAACCTTCAATCCCGACCACTGCGTCTGCTTACTCCACGACGCCAAATCCTGCTTGTCCAACAAATTCTGCTGCGCAGGGACAGTCGTGTCCACGATATAGTCGATTTCCTGCAAAACATACGCACTGTAACGCGAACGCATCAACTCTTCCGCCTTCGAGGCCGCCGCCTCACACGCATGAAACGGTGCGCAACATTCCGTATAAACACGTCCCGACTGACAGGGACAAAGTGTAGCCGTCATTCCTAATTACCCGAATAAATCCATTTCAAAATTATAACGCAAACCCGGCTCAGGCCGTCTGAAAACGAGCGTAGCGAGTTTCGCTAAAATAAGCAAAGCGGGTTTCGCCAAAATAAACGCAACAATCTGATATAATGCGCCTTTTCGATTTTGACTATCCATGATGAACATTCCCATCCAAAGCATCAGCCGCCTGTTGCCGCAAACCCAATGTCGTGAGTGCGGCTATGAAGGCTGCCTACCCTATGCGCGCGCCCTGTCGGTAGGAGAAGCGCCGGTAAACCTGTGCGCGCCGGGTGGGGAAACCGTCATGAAAGATATTGCCGACCTGTTGGGCAAACCCTACCTCGCCCAGGCAAAAACACAAATCAAAGCCGTAGCCCTGATTGACGAGGCCGTCTGCATCGGTTGTACCGCCTGCATCCGCGCCTGCCCTGTCGATGCCATTATGGGCGCGTCCAAACTGATGCACACCGTCATCAGCGACGAATGCACCGGCTGCAGCTTGTGCGTTACCCCCTGCCCCGTCGACTGCATCGACATGGTTCCCGTATCGCAGCCCTTCCTGCCGTCCGCACGCCGTTTCAGCACCTCTGCCGAACCGCGCTTTGCCGCCGCCGAACACGCACAAAGCCGTTTCGAACGCCATACCGCGCGCAAACAGCGCGACGATGCCGAACGCAAAGCCCTGCTGGCGCAACGCGAAGCCGCCGTCAAAGCCAAACAGGCCGCACAGGCACAAACCCAAACAGCCGCACCAAGCGCCGCATTCAACCCCATGGATTTGATTGCCAAAGCCATGGCAAAAGCGCAATCGCAACAGGACAAACTCGTCTCCTCCGACAACCGCGAAGACTTCAAAGCGCGCCAAATCGAAGAAGCCAAAGAACGCGCCGAACTGCGCCGCGCCCAACGTGATGCCAAATACGGCAACGAAGCCGAAAAAGCCGCCGCCATCGAATTTCTGC
This sequence comes from Neisseria sp. P0009.S010, assembly GCF_051958545.1. Lineage (NCBI taxonomy): Bacteria > Pseudomonadati > Pseudomonadota > Betaproteobacteria > Neisseriales > Neisseriaceae > Neisseria > Neisseria sp. P0009.S010. Next base: position 93,677 of record NZ_JBQCVH010000004.1, on the reverse strand, counting down.
GCCGCCACAAAGCCGAGCAGGAAGCGTCCAAAGAAGCGCGCTGATTTCCAAAACAACAAACCATTCCGACCGCTTCAGGCCGTCTGAAAACATTGCACGAAAACCAATAACTTTATGACCATACAAGAATTTCCACACCAGCATACCGCCCATTGCGAAAGCGGTGTGATGTCCACCCTGCTCAAATACCATGGCCACAATTTAGACGAAGCCATGATTTTCGGCATTGCCCACGCACTGACGTTTGTCTGGATGCCGCTGATCAAATTAAACGGCATGCCGCTGGTTTCCTACCGTACCGCGCCGCGCAGCATCATCAAAAACACCTGCAAAGCATTGGGGCTGAAATTATCCGTCCGCAAATTTTCCGACGCACAAAGCGGACAAGCCGCATTGGATGCCGCGCTGTCCTCAGGCAAGCTGGCAGGTTTGCAAACCTCCGTCTTCTGGCTGCCCTACTTCCCGCCGCAAATGCGCTTCCATTTCAACGCACACAATCTTTTAGTGTACGGCAAAGACGGCAACGACTACCTCATCAGCGACCCCGTATTTGAAACCGTACAACGCTGCGCTGCCGAAGATTTGCAGCGTGCACGCTTTGTCAAAGGCGTATTGGCGGCAAAAGGCATGATGTACACCTTGGAAGACAACAGGCCGTCTGAAAAAATCATGGCAGACTTGCCCGCCATTATCCGCAAGGCCATACGCAAAAACGCCAAACATATGCTCGCGCCAGTCTTTTTCATCGGCGTAAAAGGCATCCGTACGCTGGCCAAAAAAATCGAATCCCTGCCTGCCAAACAAAATGACAAATACCAAAAACTGTTTCTCGGCCATTTGGTGCGGATGCAGGAAGAAATCGGTACCGGCGGCGCAGGTTTCCGCTATATCTACGCCTACTTCCTCGAACAAGCCGCCCATATCTGCAACGAACCTGCATTTCAGACGGCCTCGGAACAAATGACCTCCATCGGCGACCAATGGCGTCAATTCGCAGCCATGTGCGTGAAGCAGTGCAAAAAGCCGTCTGAAAACGGCTGCCGCAACATCGCTGAATTTCTGCGCAAAATTGCGGATGATGAAGAAGCGTTATGGCGGGGATTATTGAAATAATGGGGTTATGCGGTAGCGAGAAATTTTCTGTGCCCGTTTGTACACAGATGACCTAATGCCGCCTTTGTCAATGATTTCACTATGCTCCATCCATACTAAGGCCGTCTGAAACCATGATTCACATCCAATCCCTCTCCCACCGTTATCCCAAAGCCGAAATTGCCGCGCTGGACAATGTGTCGTTCGATATTGCCGACGGCGAATGTTTGGGGCTGCTCGGTCACAACGGTGCGGGGAAAACGACGCTGATGTCGCTTTTGGCAGGCTTGCAGGAAGTACGGCAGGGCGAAATTTTGTTTGACGGCAAGCCGTTGCGCCTATTAAGCCGCAGCGAGCGGCAGAAAATCGGTTTGGTGCCGCAGGATTTCGCGTTTTATCCGCAGCTTTCGGTGTGGGACAACCTGCTGTTTTTCGCCTCGCTTTACAAAGTGCGCGACAAAGGCCGTCTGAACGCGCTGTTGGAACAGACCGACCTGACCGCCCACAAAAACAAGGCGGCAAAGCATCTTTCGGGCGGGCTTAAACGTCGTCTGAATTTTGCCATCGGTCTGATTAACACGCCGCAACTGGTGTTCCTCGACGAAATCACGGTTGGCATCGACCCGCAGTCGCGCCGCTTTATCCTCGACAGCGTGGCGGATTTGACGCGGCAGGGGGTAACGGTGGTTTACACCTCGCACTATCTGTCGGAAATCGAGCAGCTTTGCGGCAAAATCGCGCTGCTGCAACACGGCAAACTGGTGTACCACGGCGGTTTGGACGAGCTTCTAAGCACGCAAACCGGTGTCGTGCGTTTTACCGTCGAACCGCCACTGCCGCCTCAAACGCTAGCCGCTTTGGGTGCAAAGCAAGTGGACAGCCGCGGCATGATGGAAACGGCGCACGATGCCGCCGCCGTTTACGCCGCCCTGCAACAAAGCGGCGCGCAAATCCGCTACTTCCAGCAGGGACACGGTTCGCTAGAAACGTTTTACCTTGATTTCCTGCGCAAAGACGAACCGGCAACAGATAAGCAAAATCCACAATGACGATTTCCTCCCTCCTCAAAGAACTCAAACTGCTCTGCCGCGACCTGCACGGTTTGGCCGTGTTGTTTGTGATGCCCATCGCCTTCATGCTGATTATGTCGTTGGCGCTGAGCCGCGACCAAGATCCGCACAACGACAGCCGCATCGCGCTGGTTGGCGTAGCAAACGACAGTATCAATACCGCGCTGGCCGCCGCGCTGGAGAAAGAACAAATCCATGTCACACTGATGCCGTCTGAAAAACTGACCGACGCGCAAAACGGCCTACACGACAAACGTTTCCAACTGGTGCTGCACAACCCGAACCCCGCTTCCGGCAAAATCGCCGACGACAAAGCCCTGCAAATCTATGTACCGCCCGATACCGAGCCTTCATGGCTGGCGGCTGTCAAAGGCGTTTTGCAGCAGCACTACACTGAAACGCGGCTGGACACTTATTTCGACAACAACGACGGCATCAAAATCGACAATAAAAAACTGCCCCGCGCCATCCGCAAAGACATCCAGAAAAAAGTGGATGAAAAAAACGACGAACAATTTGCCGCCGTGCGCAGCTTTTTAGATAAGAAAATGCTGGAAGAGCATTACCTGAGCGCAGGCAGCGGCACAGTGGAAAAACCCAACGCCGTACAGCACAGCGTCCCCGCATGGCTGATTTTCGGTATGTTTTTCATTATGATACCGCTATCGAACGTCATGGCGCTGGAACGCCAGAACAACACCATTACCCGCTTACGTCTCGCCCGCGCCTCCGCATCCGGCCTGATTGCTGCGAAACTTATCCCCTATTTCCTGATTAACCAGCTTCAGTTTGTCGGAATGCTGTTGCTCGGCCGCTACCTGCTGCCCGAAATCGGCGTGCCCGCCCTCATACTCAACGGCAGCCTTGTTCCCTACGCGCTACTGTCCGCCGCCGTCAGCGCCGCCGCACTCGGCTACGCGCTGTTAATCAGCGTCTGCGCCAAATCCACCGAACATGCCGTCGTCCTCGGCGGCGGCGGCATCATCCTGATGGCGGCAATCGGCGGCATTATGGTACCCGCCCACGTCATGCCCGAAACCATGCAGCAACTCACTTGGATTTCCCCGATGGCTTGGGGCTTGAAGGCTTTTCAGGAATTGCTGCTCAACCGCAGCGGACTGGACGGAATCGGCCGTTATCTGCTTTTATTGTCTGCATTCTCTTTTGCCACGCTGACTGCTGCCGTATTGGTTTATCGTAGGCAGTTGCAGACGCAGGTAAGGTTTTAAACGTTTGTCTGCCCTAAGTAGAAAGCTTATTTCTCAAAAACATTCCTATAAAAAACTTCAGGCCGTCTGAAAGATATTTTCAGACGGCCTGATGCTTGATGCGCTATGGATTGTCTCAATAATAAAATATGCTCAATAAAATCCCAAAATCCAAACGTAAAAAAACCTACTTTTTTCAAAGTAGGTTTTCATATTTGGTGGGTCGTGAGCGATTCGAACGCTCGACCAACGGATTAAAAGTCCGCTGCTCTACCGACTGAGCTAACGACCCGATAAGCTGTGCATTATAGAGATGGGGTACACAGCTGTCAACACCTTTTTTAAATTTTTTTATTCGACAACGATTTTCGGGAAGCGGCTGCTGAAGTCTTTACCTTTATCGGCAATGGCCAGTGCAATTTGGAAGGCGGCTTCGGTGTAGATGTCGGCGATGGTTTGGTTGTTTTCAAACAAGGCCGAAGATGTGCCGCTATCCATAGCTTCGCGTACAGGCAGGCTTAATGGAAGTTGGCCAAGCAACGGTACATTCAAACGCTCTGCCAAGTTTTTGCCGCCTTCTGCGCCGAAGATTGCTTCGGCATGGCCGCAGTTGGTGCAAATATGGACAGACATGTTTTCTAAAACGCCCAAAATCGGGATATTGACTTTGTTGAACATATCCACGGCTTTGCGTGCATCAATCAGGGCGATGTCTTGTGGCGTGGTGACGACAACGGAGCCGGTCACGGGGATTTTTTGCGACAGGGTCAATTGGATATCGCCGGTACCGGGCGGCAGGTCGATGAAGAGATAATCGACATTGTCCCACTCGCTTTGGAACATAAGCTGTTGCAAGGCTTGGCTGACCATCGGGCCGCGCCAAACGACGGCTTGGTCGGTATCGACCAGGAAACCGATGGACATCACTTGAATGCCGCTTTCGGCTTCAACGGGAATGAGTTTTTTGTTTTGTTGGTCGGGTTTGCGGTCTTGTACGCCGAGCATGGTGGGCTGGCTTGGGCCGTACAGGTCGGCATCGAGTACGCCGACGCGCGCGCCCATTCTGGCCATTGCGGTGGCAAGGTTGGCTGTGGTCGTTGATTTGCCGACGCCGCCTTTGCCCGATGCAACGGCGATAATGTTTTTCACGCCTTTGATGGTTGCTACGCCGGGTTGAACTTTATGCGTACCGATTTCGGTATCGATACTCAAGTGAATGTGGGTATCGCCGGTATGCGAAATGACGGCTTCTTGAACGGCATTGGCAATGTCTGCGGCAATATGGGCAACTGGGAACGCGAATTTCAGGCCGATATGCAGGCCGTCTGAACGCTCTTCAAGGAGTGTAACGGCTTTTTCGCTGCCTAAGGTGCGCATTGTGTGGGGAATCAATACGGCATCGAGTGCGGTTCGGATGGCTGGGATATTCATAATCTGCCTCTTGAATGTGGGAAATTGTTTATGTGCGCGATTTGTCGTGCGACAAATCTGCCGAATTATACCCTTGAACGCCATGCAAGGGATACGCCCGAAAAACTTCAGGCTGCCTGAATCATCGGGCAGCCTGAAAAAAGGGTCAACTGAAACGCGGCCTTATTCGCTCAAGAGCGCAATGTCGGCAACTGCGTTCATTTGTTCTGCCAAGCGGTTCAACAGGTTCAAACGGTTTTGCTTCACGGCGGCATCTTCAGCCATTACCATCACGCCGTCGAAGAATGCATCGACTTGCGGTTTGACGGAAGCCAGCTCGGACAAAGCAGTTTGGAAATTGCCTTCGGCAACAGCGGCGGCAATTTTCGGCTGCAAACCTTGCGCGGCGGCATACAGGGCTTTTTCTTCGTCTTGTTGCAGCAGGCTTTCGTTAACCGCACCCAACTCGGCATCGGCTTTTTTCAGCAGGTTTTGCACGCGTTTGTTGGCGGCAGCGAGCGCGGCGGCTTCGGGCAGTTGTTTGAACGCGGCGACGGCTTGCAGTTTGGCATGGAGATTATATAGCTTATGAAACCAACGACTTACTCCCTGTTTACTTTCTTCAGGAGTTTGTTTCGGACCTTTCAAAACTGCTGAGATTACGTCTTGCGAATATTCATTTTGTAAAAGAATTGCTAAACGGGTCTCTATGAAAGAGGTTATTTTGGACAAAAAATGTCGCTGTTCCAAGGAATTTGCCATATCTTTCCAACCACGAGGAAAGGTTTTATATGTTTTATCAATTAACTTACCTAATCCTAATTCATCTCCTTTACACTCAGGTAACATTAGTATCCGCAAAATACCCAATGTGGCACGACGCAAGGCGTAAGGATCTTTATCACCGGTAGGAATTTGTCCAATACCCCAAATGCCAACTAAGGTTTCTAGCTTGTCGGCCAGCGCAACAGCGATAGCGATTTTGCTTTGAGGAAGATTGTCACCTGCAAAACGTGGCCAATAATGTTGCTCAATAGCTTCGGCGATTTCTTCGGTTTCGCCGTCCAAGCGGGCATAGTATTTGCCCATCGTGCCTTGCAGTTCAGGGAATTCGCCGACCATTTCGGTCACCAAGTCGGCTTTTGCCAAACGCGCGGCGCGTTCGGCTGCTGCGGCGTCTGCGCCCAAAGCTTCGGCGATGTAGGCGGCTATGATTTGTAGGCGCCCGATACGCTCGGCTTGCGAACCGATTTTGTTGTGGTAAACCACGCTGGACAATTTCGGCAGGCGGCTTTCCAAAGTCGCTTTTTGGTCTTGTTTGTAGAAGAACTCGGCATCAGACAGGCGCGCGCGCAAAACGCGTTCGTTGCCTTGGATGATATGCGACGGGTCTTCGGTTTGCAGGTTGGAAACCAGCAGGAAGCGGTTCATCAGCTTGCCGTTTGGATCGAGCAGCGGGAAGTATTTTTGGTTTTGCTGCATGGTCAGAATCAAGCATTCTTGAGGCACGGCGAGGAAGTGTTCTTCAAAACCGGCTTCCAATACCACAGGCCATTCGACCAATGCGGTCACTTCATCCAACAAGGCTTCATCGGCGGCAACGGTCGCGTTCAGACGGCCTGCCTGCTCGTTCAAGGCCGTCTGAATGGCGGCTTTGCGCTCGGCAAACGAAGCGACGACTTTGCCTTGCTCACGCATTTGCAAGGCGTAGCTGTCGGCGTTTTCAATGGTGATTTCGCCGTTGGAGAGGAAACGGTGACCCAATGTTTTGTTGCCGCTTTGCAGGCCCAAAACGCTGACATTTACGATGTCGCCGCCGTGCAGCACGATCAGGCTGTGTACAGGGCGCACGAAGGTAAATGTGCTGCTGCCCCAACGCATGACTTTAGGAATCGGCAATTTTTTCACTGCGGCATTGATGATGTCTTCCAAGAGCTCGCCCAGCGGTTTGCCGGTTTGGACGTATTCGTAGGCGTACACGTCTTGCTTGCCGTCGTTGATGATGGTCAGGTCTTCGATTTTCGCACCCGCACCGCGCGCAAAACCTTCCAAAGCCTTAGTCGGCGCACCGTCTTTCATAGCATTCGCCACGGCCGGGCCTTTTTTCACGATTTTTTGATCGGCTTGAACGGCTTTCACGTTTTTGATTTGAACGGCCAAACGGCGCGGAGAAGCGTAGGCAGTGTATTCGGCTGCGCCGTCAATCAGTTGCGCCTTTTCCAAGCCTTCGGCAACGGAAGCGGCAAAATGGTTGCCCAGATTATTGAGGGCTTTTGGCGGGAGTTCTTCAGTGAGAAGTTCGATTAAAAGGGTTTGGGTTGTCATGTGCTTATCGTTAAATAGGAAATTGGTTTGGCGTCTGAATACGGCATCATGCGGTTTTCAGACGCAAGGTTAATTGAATTGACGGCGATTTTATCATTTTCAGACGGCCTGTGGCTGTCTTTCACAAACAATTTGCCCGATTTTCAAGCCACTTCGTCCGCAACAGCTTCAATTCGCAGCGCGGATATACGGCAAACCACTGGTTTCGTCGTATTCGGGAATGTCGCTTCCGGCAAACAGCGCACCGGCCAAACGCACGGCCGCGCCGGTAACGGCCGGGGAAATCATAAAGCCGTGGCGGAACAGGCCGTTGACTTCAATCAGGCGGCGTTCGCGGTTGAAGCGGATTTCGGGATTGTGGTGGTTTAACGTCGGGCGCAGGCCGGTGGCCAGTTCCAAAAGGTTCGCCTCGCCAAATGCCGGATGCACGGCGTACAGCGCGGACAAAAGTTCCAAACCAGAACGCACGCTGGCCGGCGCTTGGCTTTCGCTTTCGATTTGGGTCGCACCAATCACAAAAATATGGTTTTCCTTCGGCGCGATATACAAAGGATAGCGCGGATGCAGCAGGCGCACGGGGCGGGACAGCTCGACTTCGGGTGCGTAAACGCGCGCCACTTCGCCGCGTATGCCGCGCAATTGGCTTTCAGACGGCCTGTTCCACGCGCTCTTTGCACCATAACCGCGGCAGTCGATGACCCAATCGTATTGCGCCGCAAAATCTTCGACTTCGCGTTCGTACGACCAATGGCACGCTACATTCATTGACTCCAAAGCATCGGCCAGCGCATTCAATACCTGCCGTCCGTCCAACTGCCCTTCTGTCGGCAGATACAGGCCGTCTGAAAACCTCCCTGCCAGTTGCGGCTCGTTTGCTGCGATTTCATCCGCGTTCCAACGTATGGTTTCATATTCCGCCACACCGCCGCGCTTCAAATGACGGGCAAACTCGGCGGAAAGCGGCTTGTCCTGCGTGTGCCAGACAATCAGACTACCGTTTTCCTGCATCATCACCGGCGTATTCAGACGGCCGACAATAGCGCGCCAAAGCGCAATGCTTTGTTTGCCTAAACGGATGACTTCGGGCGTTGCCTCCACCGCTTCGGCAGACGGCGCTAACATGGCGGCGGCAACATAGGCTGCGGCTTGTGCGCCGTTACGTTCGCCTTTCTCAAACAACTCTACCGCCACACCCTGCTCCGCCAATTGGAACGCAATAAGGCGACCGGAAAGGCCGCCGCCGAGTACCGCAATCTTAGACATCAGTTTCTCCTTGTTTTTAATATGAAAATGAGCTGCATATTTTAGAACTTGTTTTGCTGTATCACAATATCTACAGAAAATGAGAACAGCTTTTGCAGATCATACTTGGGCTGAATCAGTAATACGTAAACAAAAACTTCCCTCAAGCTGCCAATCAGCTTTTATAAAAATATCTTCCTTACATAAAACCTACTATTTAGAGTGAATTTGTCCTGGCAGTAAATTATGTTGCTGTATAGGGCTTTTGACGCTGAATACGTCCGCCTGCTTATCCGAACTTCACTTCTACTCCGAATACTTCCTGCCATAGTTTTCGCACATTGCCGTAGTGGGTCAGCAATTCGTCCGTTACTTCGGTTTTTTTGGCATCGCGCAGTTTGGCGTTGTGTTGCTGCTGGCGGTAGTAGCGGTAGGCGGTGCGGCTTTGTTCGGCGAGGGTTTTGTCGATGAGGCCGCAGTCGGCGGCGATGTTTAAGAGGGCGATGTTGCCGTAGTTGTCGAGGAGTTGCGGATACCGTCGGGCATGGGCAAGGATGAGGTATTGGACGATAAATTCGACGTCGACCACGCCGCCGCGCGCGTATTTGACGTTGCTGTCAACCGGCGGATGGGTGGGGAACATTTTTTCGCGCATTTCGATGATTTCGCCTGCCAAGGCGGTTTGGTCGCGTTCGGCGGTGAGGATTTCGGTGCGGATGCGGTCGAAGGCCGTCTGAACATCAGGCGTACCGCAGATAAAACGGGCGCGGGTAAGGGATTGGTGTTCCCACGTCCAGGCGTTTTCGCGCTGGTATTTTTCAAAGGCGGCGATGCTGTGGGCGAGGAAACCAGCGTCGCCGTTGGGGCGCAGGCGCAGGTCGGTTTCGTAGAGGCTGCCTGCGCCGGTGGCGGCGGAAAGCCAGTTGGTCAGCCGGCGAGCAAGGCGGCTGTAAACGTCGCCTGCGTCGGAATGAGGGTCGTCGTAAAGATAGACCAAGTCGAGGTCGGAGGAATAGCTGAGCTCTTTACCGCCCAGTTTGCCGTAACCGATGATGGCAAATTGCGGCGTGTCTCGGTGTTTTTTGGGCATATCCGCCCACGCACACGACACGGCGGCGGCGAGGATGGTGTCGGCGAGGGCGGAAAGTTGGTCGGAGAGGGATTCTACCGTCCACAGTCCGGCGAGGTCTTGGACGGCGAGGCGGAAGATTTGGGCGTGCTGGAAGCGGCGCAGGGTGTCCATTTGCGCTTCGGTGTCGCCGCCGCAGGCTTTGATGTCGTCTGAAAGGGCGGCGGCAAGGGCTTGCCAGTCGAACGCGGTATCCAAAAGCTGCGCGCTGATGAGTTCGTCCAGCAGAATTGGGTATTTGCTCAGATACGCCGCCACCCATGAGCTTTGGCTCATAATCTGCGCCAGTTGCGCCAGGGTTTGCGGATGTTCGTTGAGGAAGGCGAGATAGGCGGAGCGGCGGCTGATGTTTTCGAGGAAGTCAAACAGCCGCATTAATGTATCGGTCGGGTTGGGTTGCTCGGCCGCTGCCTGCACGAACAGCGGCACAATCGCGTCGAAACGCGGCTGGGCGTGTGCGGAAAGGTGGCGGTATTTATGGCCGTACCGGATTTGGTCTAGCCTTGCGGCGATGGTTTCGGCATCAAACCCATATTCTTTCAGACGGCCTAGCCGCTCTTCTTCGTCGGGTTTATCCTGCCATGCCCATTGCCATTCGCTGTTGTCGGGAGTTTGCTCTTCGGGTTCGCTTAAAATTTCGTTGAACAACTGATTGACCTTGGTGCGGTGAATGTTGAGGTCGTCTGAAAAGGCGGCGTAGCTGTCGAAACCCATGCTTTCGGCGAGCAGTTGTTGCTGTTCGGGCGAGGTGGGCAGGGTTTGGGTTTGCTGGTCGTCCCAGTATTGCAGGCGGTGTTCGACGTCGCGCAGGAAGCGGTAGGCGGCAAGCAGGGTTTCGACGTTTTCAGACGGCATGATGCCCAGCTCGGCAAGTTTCTTCAGCGTTTCCTGCGTGCCTTTCAGTTGCAGCGCGCGCATTTGCCCGCCGCGTATCATCTGGAAAATCTGGGCGATAAATTCGACTTCGCGGATGCCGCCCGCGCCGAGTTTGATGTTGTCCGCCATGCCTTTTTTGCTGACTTCGCTGCGGATTTGGCGGTGCAGGTTGCGCATTGCTTCATATGCGCTGTAATCCAGATATTTGCGGAACACAAAGGGGCGCACCAACGCTTTGATGTCGTTCGGATACGGCGTAACCACGCGGCCTTTGCACCACGCATAGCGTTCCCATTCGCGCCCCTGCGTGATCAGGTATTGCTCCAGCGCGGTTTCGCTCAATACCAGCGCGCCCGAATCGCCGTCTGGCCGCAGCCGCATATCGACGCGGAACACCTGCCCGTCGGCGGTAATGTCGTTCAGCAGCGCAATTAGTTTCTGCCCGACTTTGGTGAAAAACTCTTGATTGCCGCGTTCGCGCCTGCCGTCCGTATCGCCCGATTCGGGATAGATGAAAATCAAATCGATGTCGGAAGACACGTTCAGCTCATAGCCGCCCGCCTTGCCCATTGCCACCACGCTCAAATGTTGTGGCGATTTCGTATAACGCCCGATCGGCGTGCCGTACATGTCCTGATAATAGGCGTAGGAAAAGTTCAACGCGGTATTGACGGCAAAATCGGCAAACAGCGTAATTGTGCGGGTTACTTCGTTCAAATCACTGATGCGGTTGATATCGCGCACGATAATCTGCGACACGACATAACGGCGCAACTCGCGCAACTGCCGCGCTAATTCTTCCTCGTTTTCTTCCGCACGGATTTTGTCCCAATCGGCAAAAGCTTGAAAATCAGCTTCGGTCAACGCCTTGTCCAGCATAGGCAGGAAAATTTCGGGCTTGAGTTTGCCGGAATCAAGATTACGGGCGAGAAAAAGGGAATAACGGCGGGCAGTATCAAGGCGGTTCATAATCTTTGCCTGAATAAACAGAAAAGACCATCATAGCAAGCTTTCAGGCCGTCTGAAAGCCACGCTTTCCCCTATCCGTGCAATCGGCTAAAATACCAACTTTGCAACCCATCATAAGGAAACCGCCATGACCCGTATGGTTCACTGCGTCAAACTCGGCAAAGAAGCCGAAGGCATGAAATTTCCGCCGCTGCCCAACGAACTGGGCAAACGCATCTTCGAAAACGTTTCCCAAGAAGCATGGATAGCTTGGACCCGCCACCAAACCATGCTGATCAACGAAAACCGTCTAAGCCTTGCCGATCCGCGCGCACGCGAATACCTCGCCCAGCAGATGGAACAATACTTCTTCGGCGACGGAGCAGATGCCGTACAAGGCTACGTTCCGCAAGAGCCTAAATAAGCATTGAAAAGCCAAGGCCGTCTGAAACCCGATTTTCAGACGGCCTTTAAAATTCCCGATTGCCCCGCATATTAGGCAAATAGAACAGATAAATCATACAAACCCATGATTCTCTGTTAGAATCCAAATTTCATTTATTTCAATCCACACTGGAGCAAACGCCATGCAAAACGACGTTTACGACTATACCTCGCAAGGCTCGGTTGCCAAAAATACCGTCCTGCAAAAAACCTACCGCCTGCTCGGCCTGTCTTTCATTCCTGCCATTGCCGGCGCATTCTTTTCCGCCAAAACAGGCTTTAACATTTTCGCCATGTTCGGTTCATACTATGTTGCCCTGGCCGCCTTCTTCGGCTTTTTCTACGGCATGACCTTCCTGATTGAGAAAAACCGTTACAGCAACGTCGGCGTAGCCCTGTTGATGATCTTCACTTTCGGCATGGGCCTTGCCATCAGCCCTATGTTGCAATACGCACTGTCTATTAACAACGGCGCGCAAATCGTCGGTACGGCCGCCGCCATGACCGCCGGCGTATTCTTCACCATGTCCGCCATGGCACGCCGCACCACAATGAACATGAACAAACTCGGCAGCTTCCTCGGCGCCGGTGCGATCGTGCTCATGATTGCCGTTGTGGCCAACATCTTCCTCAACATCCCTGCCCTGAGCCTGACCATCGCGGCCGGCTTCGTTGTCTTCAGTTCCCTGATGATTATGTGGCAGGTGCGTGCCGTTATTGACGGCGGCGAAGACAGCCACATCAGCGCGGCGCTGACCATCTTCATCTCCATCTACAACATTTTCAGCAGCCTCTTGAGAATCCTCATCTCTATTAGTGGTGACGACTGATAAAGCCGCAAAGGCCGTCTGAAATTTCAGACGGCCTTTTTGATTTTTGACATCACCAGCAAACTCCCCTATCCTGAACGCCACACAAACCCCATTCCCAACCCAAAATGACCACGACCACTCCGCGCCGTGCCGTGTACGCAGGCAGCTTCGACCCTCCCACCCTCGGCCACCTGTGGATGATACAGGAAGCCCAGTCCCTCTTTGACGAACTCATCGTCGCCATCGGCACCAATCCCGAAAAGCGCAGCACCTACACCATAGAAGAACGCTGCGCCATGCTCGATGCCATTACCCACCCCTTCCCCAACGTCCGCATCAGCGTGTTTGAAAACCGCTTTTTGGTCGATTACGCCCGCGAAGCCAAAGCCAATTTTATCGTCCGCGGCATCCGTTCCGCCGCCGACTACGAATACGAACGCTCGATGCGCTACATCAACAGCGACATCGCCCCCGAAATCTCCACCGTCTTCCTAATGCCGCCGCGCGAAATAGCCGAAGTGTCCTCCACCATGGTCAAAGGCCTGGTCGGCCCACAAGGCTGGCGCGATATGATAGGCCGCTACCTCCCCGACCCCGTCTATCAAAAAATTCTGCAAGACCACGAAACAAACACATAAAACAAAGGCCGTCTGAACATTTCAGACGGCCTTCCAATTTTCATTGATTATTTACGGGCAGACGTCAACGCCTGCAGGTTTTGATTCAACGTTTCCATATCCAACCAACCGGCGGCAATAAACAGCATCAAAATCACCGTACCCACACACAACACGCCGAAACCATACAACAGATAGCCCACCAAAACACGGCCTACCGTCGCATTCCCCATCCACATCAAACCGCGTACCTGCACCACAAACACCCAAGCCTGCCACAACAGCGCAAACACAGCCAACGCCGGCACATACAACACCAGCAACAGCGGCAGCAGCAAAGCCTCAGACACCAAAATAAAGCCCCACAAAGGCAGCCGGGGCGCACCGTAATAATGCAGCACCTTGCGCATCGAGCGGCTCAACACCAACCATTTCACAATCACCAAAATCACCGACAGGCACACCGCCACCACGCCACTGCCAAACAAAGGCGACATGCTGGCCGCGTTCACGACACCCAACAGCAGCAACACCGCCGCCATCACCAAAGGCGAATACAAATACGTCTCCGGCGAACGATAGCGCAAACGCAAAACATCCCACATATCACGAACAAACACATACAGCATGGCATAAATCCAAAGCAAAAAAGCCGATTGTATCTTAGGCCGTCTGAAAATCAAACCGGCAAACCTAAAAACCGCCAATTAAAACGAAAAATAATTCAATACAAAACAAAATCTTAATTTACCGCCTCAAAAATAAAGCCTACAAATACTTGCACAAGGAAACGAAATTTGGTTTAATTCACATCTCGCAACGAAACACGCGAAGGCCAGATAGCTCAGTTGGTAGAGCAACGGATTGAAAATCCGTGTGTCGGCGGTTCGATTCCGCCTCTGGCCACCACAAACCGCCTTGAAGCGGTTATTTTTTTATCTATACGATTTGAACGTATGCTTTAAGCGCAAATCCCGTTCCAGACCATGCGTCCCGATTTCCACACAAGGCCGTCTGAAAAATTTCAGACGGCCATTGTTCATGTTGGCATGGCATAAAAATCCGCTTCACCGCCCCATTCCGACAGAATACGGCGCTTCCATCCAAATCGGCTGAAACCTACGCGAACATACTGAATATGAATAAAGTTCAAGGCAGGTCGGTTTACTATATAATACCGTCCAAACCAACCATAACTTACTCATTGCAGGGAAGATAATGAAAAAAGTGCTGATCGTGCATTACTCGCAGACGGGGCAGCTCTCCAGCCTGGCGCGAAATTTTGCCGCGCCGTTGCAAACAGCCGGCATACAGGTCGATTGCGTCAATATCGTACCGGAGCAGGCATTTCCGTTTCCGTGGCCGTTTTGGCGTTTTTTCGATACCTTTCCTGAAACCGTCCATTTAAAACCCGCCCCGATTCTGCCGCCGCAAATCCCATCCGAAGATTACGATGTGGTGGTCATTGCCTATACCGTTTGGTTCCTCTCTCCTTCGCAACCGATGACCGCCTTTTTGCAACGCGAAGAAACGCGCCGCCTGCTGGACGGCAAACCGGTCATCACGCTTATTGGCTGCCGCAATATGTGGCTGGGCGCGCAGGAAAAAATGAAATCTTTGCTGAAACAAAACGGCGCCAAACTCATCGGCAACATCGTAAAAATCGATGACTGCAACAGCGCGGCAAGTTTCATTACCACGCCCGCATGGATGCTGACCGGTGACAAACGCTATTTCCGCTCCCTGCCCTCTGCCGGCATTGCTGAAGAAGAATTGGCGGATGCGGCGCGGTTTGGTACGAAATTGTGCGATACACTATTGAACCAACAGCCTTTGGACGAAACCCTGTTTCAAAACATGGGCGCGGTGACAGTCAATGAAAAACTGATTTTCAGCGAACATGCCGCCGGCCGTAGCTTCTTCGTCTGGGGCAAGCTTTTGATTGCGGCAGGCCGTATTTCTCCGCTCTTGCGCCGTGCGCTGCTGTGCTTCTACATCGTCTTTTTATTGGCGATGATTTTGGTGGTTTTACCCATCAGTGTAATTTTGAAAAAACTGCTGCATCCGCTGCTCAAAGGCCGTCTGAAAAAGCTGGCGGACTATTATGAACAACCGTCAGGCAGATAATCCATTTCAGACGGCCTCAAACTAGGAATCCATCATGCCCAAAGTTATCCACTACCCCGAACGCCGTCGCTTTCAAATCGATATTGACGGTTTGGAAGCAGGCTATATCAGCTATACCGAACACAACGGCGGCTGGGACGTAAACCATACCGTGGTCTCGCCCAACTTCCGTCATCGCGGCATTGCCAAACTGCTGGTGAGCGCGCTGATGGAATACGCCGAAACACACCACATCCCGTTGACTGCAAGCTGCGACTACGCGGCGCGGTTTATCGGTTGATTATTTTGACAACCACATCATGACATCGAATAACACACTCAAAGACGTTTATCTCAACCGCGTTTCTGCCTTTTTGCCCAATGTCCCCGTCGGCAATGACGAAATGGAAGCCGTCCTCGGCATGGCAGGCGATGTGCCGTCACGCGTGCGCCGTATGATTTTGCGTTCCAACGGCATTTTGTCGCGCCATTACGCCATCGATCCCGAAAGCCGCCGCACGACGCACACCAATGCCGAATTGGCTGCCGAAGCGGTCAACGGCCTGTTTGCCCAAGGCGTTCCTGCAGAAGCCATAGGCAGCCTGGCCTGCGCCACTTCCTATCCCGACCAAACCATGCCCGGACACGGTGTGATGGTGCATGGTTTACTGGATATGCCGCCTTGCGAAGTGTTCAGCATGGCAGGCGTATGCGCGGCAGGTATGGCGGCGATGAAACACGCCTACAACGCCGTGCGTACCGGCGAACACGCACATGCAGTTTCCGTTGCTTCCGAAAACGCCTCGGCGGTCATGCGCGGCGAAGTGTTCCAAAGTGAAACCGACCATAAAAAACTGGAAAACGCGTCCCCCGAAATCGGGTTTGAAAAAGACTTTTTGCGCTGGATGCTGTCTGACGGCGCAGGCGCGGTGTATCTGTCCGACCGCCCCAATTCAGACGGCCTCAGCCTGAAAATCCATTGGATAGACCTGCTTTCCTACGCCAACGAAATGCCTCCCTGCATGTATGCAGGCGCAGAATTCCGCAATGGCGTATTTGAAGGCTGGAAACACGCCGATGCCGATTACGGCCGCCGCCACAGCCTGATGGCGGTCAAGCAGGACGTCAAACTGCTGAACGAAAACATCGTCCGCTATACGGTGGAAAAACCCCTCTCCCAAATCGCCGCCAAACACGGCATCCGCGCCGAAGAAATCGATTGGTTCCTGCCCCACTACTCTTCCGGCTTTTTCCGCGACCGCCTTTCAGACGGCCTGAAAAACATCGGCTTCGACATTCCGCAGGAAAAATGGTTTACCAATCTGCACAGCAAAGGCAACACGGGTTCGGCCTCGATTTACATCATCCTTGAAGAATTTCTGCGCACCTTTCCCATCGAACACGGCCAAAAAATCCTGTGTTACGTTCCGGAAAGCGGACGCTTTTCAACATGTTTCATGCTTTTGGAAGCAGTAAAGGCCGTCTGAATGAAAATTGACGACATTCCTCAAGACAACAGCGCCAGCTACCACGGCCACCGCAAAGTCATCTACGGCACCCGCGACGGCCACTACGAAGCGGCCACCAGCAACGGTTGGCAGGACGAAGCCTACGCCACCGAAATGGCGGTGTGCGAACTCGATGCCCAAACGCAGGCCGCGCGCGAAGCCGTCGAAAAAGGCGAATATTCGCCGCTGTACTACCATATGTTCCGCTGCCGTTATGATGAAACCGGCTTGGCCCTGGCGGCAGGCGTATGGAAATGGCAGCTTCGTCGGCATTTCCGCCCCGAAGTGTTCGCCAAACTACCGGCCAAAACCCTGCAAAAATACGCCGATGCCTGCCAAATCAGCATAGACGGCCTCAAACAAACCAATATTTAAAGTCCCTCATGATTACCCTGCATTCGCTCAACCAATCCCGCGCCCTGCGCATTGTTTGGCTGCTTGAAATCCTCGGTACGCCCTACCGCCTGCAAACCTACCGCCGCCATCCCGACACTTTGCTCGCCCCTGACGAACTTAAAGCCATCCATCCCTTGGGCAAATCGCCTTTATTGGATGATGACGGCTTTATCTTGGCGGAAAGCGGCGCGATTACCGACTACCTGATTCAAACCTACGGCAACGGCCATCTGATGCCCGAACGCGGCAGCCGCGAATACTGGCAATATCAACGCTGGCTGCATTATGCCGAAGGTTCGCTGATGCCGTTATTGCTGCTCGGACTGGTGTTCCGCCGGATTGAAAGCGCACCCATGCCGTTTTTCGTCAAACCGATTGCCCGCAAAATCAGCGGCAGCGTTAAAAGCAGCTTTATCCTTCCGCAAGCCGCGCTGCATCTTTCCCACATCGACAGCGAGTTGGAAAACCGCGAATGGTTGGTCGGCAACAGCCTCAGCGGTGCCGACATCATGATGAGTTATCCGCTGCAAGCCGCAGCCGACCGCTTCGATTTTGCCGACTACCCCAATATCCGCGCTTATTTGCAACTCATCGAAGCGCATGAAGCCTACCGCCGTGCCGTTGAAAAAGCAGGTTCGCCTTTATTGAAACTTGACCAATAAAACAAGGCCGTCTGAAATATTTTCAGACGGCCTGAAATCTTGGTTCACTTATCGAATAGCTTTGCAGCAAACGGCATTTTTACCCAAGCGCCGCCCGAGTGCTTTGTTCCCTCTCGCCGTTCCACTATAATGGCAACCCATATCCTTCTAAAAAATAACACCATGCCAACCGACAACCGCCCGACTCTTGCCATCGACACCAGCACATCCTTTCTGTCCATCGCATTGGAACATCAAGGCGAAATCCGCCTGTTTCACGAAAATGTCGGCACCAAGCAATCCGAACAAATCCTGCCGCAAATCGAGCGCCTCTTTAAAGAAGCAGGCATCACTGCCGCCGATTTGGGCTACATCGTCTATGCACAAGGCCCCGGCGCATTTACCGGCCTGCGTATCGGCGCGGCGGTTGCACAAGGTTTGGCCACGCCGTTTGACACGCCCATGATCGGCATTCCCTGCCTCGATGCCGCCGCTTCGCTGCTGCCGCCATCAAGCTGCGTACTGGCGGCCACCGATGCACGCATGGGCGAAGTGTTCTACGCATGGTTTGATACGCAAAACCATGTCCGCTTGAGCGATTACACGGTTGGCAAAGCCGTCGCCATTACCGCGCCCGAAGGCAAAACGCCTACCGGCGGCATCGGCAATGCCTTTGTCCTCGCCGACAAACCACCTTTTGACGGTCAAGCCGATATGCCGACCGCCGCCGACTATCTTAAACTTGCCCGCAGCGGCCGCTATCTTGCTACTGACGCGGCACACGCCGAGTTGCTCTACGTCCGCAACAAAATTGCCCTGACCGCACAAGAGCAAGCCCAACAAAAGGCCAAACCGTGAACCTGCGTCCAGCCGTACTTGCCGACTGCCCCACCCTTGCCGCCATCGACGCACAAGGCAATCCTTCGTCATGGACGGCGCAGCAGTTTGAATCAGCCGTTCAACACCATCCCGACAGCGTTTGGCTCAGCCAGGCAGACCACCAAATTACCGGCTTTATCGTGTGGCAAACCGTATTTGACGAATCCGAACTGCACCTGATTGCCGTCGCGCCCGAATACCGCCGCCAAGGCATTGCGTCCGCCCTGCTGCAACACTGGCAAAACGCAGTGCAACAACAAGGCGTAACCCGATTGCTGCTAGAAGTCCGCTCAAGCAATGAAACCGCGCAACAGCTCTACCGCAAACACGGCTTCCAAACCTGCGGCCGCCGCAAAAACTACTACGCCCTGCCCGATGGTGGCAGCGAAGATGCCGTATTGATGGAGAAATCATGTTAAGCAGCCGCTACCTGCACCTGCACGAAGCTTTGGGCTTGGGCCCGATGTGGCTGAACCGAAACGCCAAAATCATCCATGCCGCGCCTCAAGCCGCACCATCAGCCGCGCCCGTCCGCCCCAAAACCATTGCCGCCGATACCGCGCAAGCCGTGCGCACTTTATCCGCAGGTGCCCATCAGGCACGCACTGCCGCCATTGCCACTGCGCAAACGGCCAAACCTGCTGTCCGTGTTCCCGAAGCGGCACCCAAAGCCATTGCCGAAACATCGGCAAAAACAGAAAAAACCGCACATTCAGACAATCTGCCCCGCCTTGACGTAACCATCAGGCCGTCTGAAATCATGGTGGTCAGCATTTGCCCGTCCACCGAAGACAGCCTGCACGGTACGCTGTTTAGCGGCGACGTCGGCACGCTTCTCGACAACATCCTCGCCGCCATCGGCCTCAAGCCCGAGCAGGCGCACAAAACAGCATGGGTCAAAACCGCGCCCGTATTTACCGCCCTGCCCGATGCCGAACACATCCGCTCCGAGCTTGCCGAAATGCAAAACGAGTTGACCGCTTCGCAAGCGCGCGCAGTATTGTTTCTCGGCAAAATCTTCGACAGCCCCGACATGATCGGGCTGATGAACGAATTGTGCGCAGAGCGGCCGCATTTCGTCATTCCCCACCCCGCCCGCCTGCTGATGCAGCCGCAACTCAAAGCGCAGGCTTGGCAAATCTTAAAGCCATTGAAACAGCTTTTGACCAAGGCCGTCTGAACATTCTGTTCAACCTGAAATCAGGTTTTCCACCAACAAAAAAGGGCGTGTTCGACACGCCCTAATGTTTATCAATATTCCGCCGAATGCCAGAAAGGCTGGCCCACCGTCGGCGTACTGGCGCGCGCTTTCTCACGCGCCTCCACAGGTTCCGCCTCATAAGCCAGACGGCCCGACTCGACCGCAAGCGTAAAAGCGCGTGCCATATTGACCGGATCGCCGCTACGGGAAACGGCGGTATTCAGCAGCACGCCGTCAAAACCCCATTCCATCACTTGCGCCGCCTGCGAAGGCAAACCCAAACCGGCATCAATAATCAACGGCGTGTCGGGCAGGCGTTCGCGCAGGACTTTCAGCGCATAAGCATGAACCGCGCCCAAACCCGTGCCAATCGGCGCCGCCCACGGCATCAACGCCTGACAGCCTGCGTCAAGCAGTCGGCGGCAGGCGATCAGGTCTTCGGTGCAATAAGGCAGCACTTTGAAGCCGTCTTTAATCAGGATTTCCGCCGCTTCGACGAGCTGGAAGACGTCGGGCTGCAAGGTGTCGTCGTCGCCGATGAGTTCGAGTTTGATCCAATCGGTTTCAAACACTTCACGCGCCATTTGCGCAGTGGTTACGGCTTCCTGAACGCTTTGACAGCCTGCGGTATTGGGCAACACAGGTACGCCCATTTCTTCCAACAACGACCAAAAACCTTGCCCGTGCGCTTCGCCGCCGCTGCCGGCGCGGCGTAACGAAACGGTAATCATCGCCGGTTGCGCGATTTGAACAGACTGCTTGAGGATTTCCGGCGTCGGGTATGCAGCAGTACCGAGCAGCAGCCGTGAAGGGAAAGTTTCTCCGTATAGGGTAAACATGATGGATTCCTTTGTATTGTTTTTTAGATTTTAAGCATAAGGCAATCGGGCAACCCTGCCCGATATTCAAACAGGCAAAAGTCGGGCACAAATGCCCAACCTGTTGATTGCAAACCGCCTATCCGCCGACCACCGGCCGCACAATATCGACTTTGTCGTTTTCGTTCAAAACCGTTTCCGCATACGCGCCTTTGGCGACAAAATGGGTATTGACGGCAACGGCAAACGGTTTTTGCGGCGTGGTTTGGGTGATAAGGTCGGCAACGGTTGTGCCGTTTAATGTGATGGTTTCATTGTTCAATATAATCTTCATGATGTTTGCTCCTCTTGTCAGACTTCTTATTTTCAGACGGCCTTATTCATTCCACAAAGCCTGAAACGCTTTAACCACCGCTTCGGGATTTTCCGCTTCGGTCACGGCGCGGACAACAGCGAGCGAGGAAACGCCGGTGGCAAGCACATCTTCAGCGTTGTTCAAATCGATGCCGCCGATGGCAACGACGGGCGTGCCGCGTGCCTGTCTGACGTATTCGCGCAGTTTGTCCAAACCTTGCGGGGCAGTTGGCATTTGTTTGGTCGTAGTCGGAAAAATCGCGCCGCTGGCGACGTAGCTGGGGTGTACGGACAAAGCGCGGTCGAGTTCAGCGACGGAGTGCGTACTCAAGCCCAAGCGCAAACCGGCAGCTTCAATCGCGGCTAGGTCGGCAGTGTCCATGTCTTCCTGTCCAAGATGTACGCCGTATGCACCTGTGGCAATCGCTTCACGCCAGTGGTCGTTGATAAAAAGCTGGGTTGCGCTGTTTTGGCAGGCTGCGACGCAACGTTCGATTTCACGTTTCAGCTCGTCGCCATGCAAGGTTTTGCAGCGCAGTTGCACCGTGTCGGCACCTGCTTTGACCATGCGCTCGACCCAATCGGCGGTGGGAACGACGGCGTAAAATTTCAGGGGGGATTTGAGTGGCGGGAAGGTCATAACGGCTCCGAAAGGAATAATTCGTTGTTATATTATCAGAAAAGGCCGTCTGAATAATATTTGTTTTCAGACGGCCTGATTAAAAAAATGAATATTGCCCTATTCGGCTTTGGCTTTATAAAAATATGAACATACTGATGGTTTCATCAAAATTGAGTGCTATATTGGCGCCCCACATTCGGAGACACAACCCATGAAAAAATTTCTCTTGTTAGCCCCTATGATGCGCGCCCAAGCCCGCCGCAACGCCTCTTCCAACGTTGGATTACAAGTGATAGCATTCAAGTAACCTATAAATAAAGGAGAAGTATCATGATCGGATTCGTAAAATGGTATAGCTATGAAAAAGATTTTGGCTTTATCTTTGGTGAAGATGGTCATGAATACTTTTTCCGTCAAACTACTGGTTCAGACATACAAGGAAAGATAGTGAATTTCGAACCATTTGAGCATAGTCGTGGGCTGCGAGCGCGAAAGGTTAGTGATATACATAATCCTGATCCTGAACAGATCCAAAAATTGAAGAACTTATGGAAAGACTTTCATAAAGTTGAAAAACAACCCATGGCTAAAAAAGACAACTTGCTTTCAGCAGCCATAGTATCGTTGTGTTTAACTATGTTCATGACAGCTGGTTTTTTCTACATCTTAGCAGGCTTTTTTGATATTGATAGGGAGACTAACATAGTCTTGCTGTTTGTCTTCCCTGCGATAACATTTTCCGTGCTGACAATCTTTCTAAATAAGATATTCAGGAATATGAAACTGGAGTCTGACACTGATGTTGTCACTAATGATGATTGGTTAAAGGATTTCTGGGAGGATACGCTTAGGCACAATCCTTCCTATTCACATCATCCGAGCAATATTTGGCATTTATCTGAGGATTCATCCATTGATGAATTAATTTATGACCCAGCTTATTCCAATCTCAATTGCAATATATTTCATCGATCAAATGACGATTAAAAAAAACAGGCAGTTAAAAGAACTGCCTGTTTTTTTTAATCGTCTCCTAGAACCCCCTCAATTGCTTCAAGAGTTTTATAAAACACGGTCTTTGCCTCATCTGACTGCAACTCTGTACCACCACTGAAACTTAACCGTACATTGCAGTCATCTAAAGTCGTAGATTCCTCAATTTCAATGACAATATGGGCAATGCTCATAATCTATACCTCTCTCTATTGGATTGTACCGATTATTCCGTAAACGTCATCAAAAACTAAACGCCCTAATGATGTAAAGCCTAAAAAACAGCAAAGGCCGTCTGAAAATTGAAGTTTCAGACGGCCTTTTAAATAATGGTTTGAAAAAGGAAGTGTCGAACACGTCCTTTTTTCCTATTACAGCAGGAATATGGTTGCCAATCCCAAGAAAATCAGGAAGCCGCCGGAGTCGGTGACCGCGGTAATCAGCACCGAGCTGCCCAATGCCGGGTCGCGTCCGGCTTTGTCCATCATAACGGGAATGAGGACGCCGACGGTCGCGGCAAGCAAAAGGTTCAAGGTCATCGCGGCCACCATGACCAAACCGATGCCGATGTTGCCGTAGAGCAGCCATGAAATCACGCCCATCACCGTGCCCCAAATAATGCCGTTGACGAGGGCGACGCCGACTTCTTTTTTCAGCAGGCGGCCTGCCTGTGTGCCGGTCATTTGCCCCATTGCCATGGCGCGGACGATCATGGTGATGGTTTGGTTGCCGGAGTTGCCGCCGATACCGGCGACGATGGGCATCAGCGCGGCCAGTGCGACGATTTTCTCGATACTGCCTTCAAATGCGCCAATCACGCGGCTGGCGATAAAGGCGGTACACAGGTTGATGGCGAGCCACATCCAGCGGTTTTTCACCGAGTCTAAAATCGGGGCGAACAAGTCCTCTTCTTCTTGCAAACCGGCCATGTTCAACATGTCGGCTTCGGATTCTTCACGGATTACGTCCACCATTTCGTCAATGGTGATCCTGCCGATCAGCTTTTTGTTTTCATCGACAACCGGCGCAGTTACCAAGTCATAACGTTCAAACGCCTGCGCCGCTTCTTCCACATCGTCTTCCGGACGGAAGCGCACGACATCGGTGGCCATCACGTCTGCCACCATGTCTTCGGGGTCGGCGACCAAGAGTTTTCGGATGGGCAGAACGCCTTGCAACACGTCGTTTTCATCGACCACGAAAATCTTGTCGGTATGGTCAGGCAGGCTGTCGAAACGGCGCAAGTAGCGTAACACGACCTCACACGTCACATCGGCGCGGATGCTGACCAATTCAAAGTCCATAATCGCACCGACTTGGTTGTCTTCGTAAGACATTGCCGCTTTGACCTGCTCGCGCTCTTCTTCATCACGCGTTTGCAGCGCTTCGTACACCACTTGGTGCGGCAAGTCGTCTGCCAGTTCTGCCAATTCGTCTGCGTCCAAATCATCGACAGCGGCCAACAGCTCGTCTTTGTCCATGGACTCGATCAGCATTTCGCGTACGGAGTCGGATACTTCCAGCAAGACTTCGCCGTCGTCTTCAGGGGCGACCAAAAGCCAAACGATGTTACGCTCGCGCGGCGGCAGGGATTCCAAGACGGCGGCCACGTCGGCAGGGTGCAACTCGGCCAAGAGGACGGTCAGCTCGGTGAACTTGTCGCGCAGGCTTTCGTCTTCAATCGGCATGCCTGCTTCGATTTGTTCAAAGGACGGCTCGAGGATTTCGCATAAGGCGTGGATGCGGTCGATATCGTCAGAAATGCGGTCTTCTACCACATCATTGTCGGGGATATTGTCGAGATTCGGAGGGGTTTGTTCGATGCTCATAAATGCTCCGCCCGCCAGACGCGGGAAGGCATTTCGGCGGGATGATTATTGTTGTTGTGTATCAGATGGGAAGTTCAAAGACGAACTGGGAAGGTCCATAATTCAAGCCTGCTGAGAGGCGCAGAGTTGTAAACGGTGCATATTCTACTCTTTTTTAGGCCGTTTTACCATTTTTAACGGGAAAGGCCGTCTGAAATTTAAGTTTCAGACGGCCTTTTCATTTGCTCAAACCTTATTCTTTAGGCAGGCGCAGGACGGAGACGATGAATCCGCCCCAAATGACGATCAATGCGACAAGCATCATAATAATGGCTGAAGTACTCATTATTCGTCTCCTTCACGTTCGTGTTCATGTTCGTCTTTGACGTTGAAGTTCTGACCATGTTTCCACGGCAAGAAAGATAGCAGGACAGACAATACCAAGAGAGTGCCTACCATGCCCCAACCGAAGATATTGAGGAAGCTGTCAGGATAGCCGCTGTAATTCTCTTTTAAGAGGCTGGCAGTATCTTGATACAGCATATAGCCGAGCATAGCGACGGTAACCACCACGCTGGCAGTCCACACTTTACCGACACGGATGGAAGACAGCGCGTTCAAGTGGTTGCGCAGTTCCGGCAGCTTGTGCAACAGGACAATCGCCAAAACATAAACAAAACCGGAAGCCACAATGCCGTAGGTATTGATGAATTTGTCCAATACGTCCAACACAGGCAGGCCGGTAGTCGTACCGAACAGCAAGGTAGAAATAATTGCCATTGGCACGCCTGCAATCAGCGTTGCGCTGACACGGCCAATGTTCATTTTGTCTTGAATCGCAGCCACAATCACTTCAACGATGGAAATCATGGAAGTGACACCGGCAAACACCAGCGAGCCGAAGAACAACACGCCGATCAACGCACCCATAGGGGCTTGGTTAATGATGGTCGGGAACGCGATAAACGCCAAGCCGATACCGTTGGATGCCACTTCGCTGACTTCTTTGCCTGCGGTTTGAGCCATAAAGCCCAATGCAGCAAATACGCCGATACCGGCGAGCAACTCGAAGCTGCTGTTGGCAAAGCCGACAACCAAGCCTGTGCCGCCCAAGTCGGTTTTTTTCTTCAGGTAAGAAGAATAAGTAATCATGATGCCGAAGCAGATAGAGAGCGAGAAGAAAATCTGGCCATATGCGGCTACCCAGACTTTCGGATCCGCCAAACGGCTCCAGTCAGGCGTAAACAAAGCGTTCAAACCTTTTGCCGCACCCGGCAGAGTCAGCGCAATGCCCACCATGATGACGAACATCACCACCAACAAAGGCATGAAGAATGTAGATGAACCGGCCACGCCTTTTTGTACGCCCAAAGCCATAATCGCCAGCGTAAACACCCACACGGCAATCAGCGGACCAGCAACTTTGCCGACAAAATCCAAGCCCAAGTCTTTGGCATCGGCCATTTGCAGGAAGTCTTTGAAGAAGAATGCCTGCGGATCCGCACCCCATGCCGAAGTCAAAGAATAATAGGCATAGCTTGCCGCCCAGCCGACAATCACGGCGTAGTAGATACAGATGATGACGTTGGTCAGGAAGTTCCACCAACCCATCGGCTCAAACAAACGGCCGAGGCGGCGGAAAGCCAAAGGTGGCGAACCGCGGTAACGGTGGCCGATGGCGTAGTCGAGCAGCAACAGCGGAATACCTGCCGTCAACAGCGCAACCAAGTAAGGGAGGACGAAAGCACCGCCGCCGTTGTCGAAAGCGATGTAAGGGAATCGCCAAATGTTGCCTAAGCCCACGGCCGAGCCGATGGCAGCAAACATAAAGGCGCGGCGACTGCTAAACGTCGCGCGTTCGCTGGATTGAGAATTTGACACGATGAACCTCTTAAAAGTCGAGTGCCGCCAAGGCCGTTCAGCCTTGCGCGTATATATTTAGGAATCAGGCCGGGCAAGCCGGTCGGTTAAAGTAGATATTCGGACAAGGATAATATCCGGTATAGAGGATGCACCGCTTATGGCCATGCAAACATAATCTGACCTTATCGTAAAAAAATTTAACAGTGTTGACAAGTCATAATTAAATTAAAATCACAAGCAAAATCTTCATACACTACGACTAAAACCTTCATACACTTATTTATATAACCCCCAAACACAGCTCAATCCACCGTTTTTCCCTCCCTTGCTCCGACCATTTCCCCTTTGCTAAAAATCGCCCTCCCCTTATTCAATAGGGAAAAGCAGGAATCCAAGGCGTTTAAATTCCATGTCATCAAAAATGTTCAGACGGTCTTTTCCTTTTGCTCGATTAAACCCGGGCCGTCTGAAAATTACACTGTTGTATGTTGTAATCAAAAGCCACACTCAAATTCTGTTTAATATAAACAAAAACAATCCGCCTTTTCCCGTTTCATTCATTACCATGATTTAAAACGAGCATAAAACACTAAAAACAGAATTAATAAAAAATGAAATTTCAAAAAATATTAAATAACATTAAATTTAAACCTGTATTTCTACTCTAATCATCTACAATTAAAAATAATCGAACCTAAAATTTTCAATAAAACATTAATTACACAGCACTACATTTTTGCTATAATTGCCACCATTCACTCCCCACCCAAACCCAAACCCAAACCCAAAAGAAGAGGAAAAGCCATGGGTATCAAAGTTGCCATCAACGGCTACGGCCGCATCGGCCGCCAAGTAGTGCGCGCTATTTTTGACTACAAACTGCAAGACCAACTCGACATCGTTGCCATCAACGCCAGCGGCAGCATCGAGACCAACGCCCACCTGACCAAATTTGACACTGTTCACGGCCGCTTCAACTCTGAAGTTTCCCACGATGAGAAACACCTCATCATCGACGGTAAAAAAATCCCTTACTTCTCTACCCGCAACCCAGCCGAATTGCCATGGGGCGAATTGGGCGTTGACCTGGTAATGGAATGTACTGGCGCGTTCACCAGCAAAGAGAAAGCCAAAATCCACTTGGAAAGCGGCGCGAAAAAAGTGCTGATTTCCGCTCCCGGCGGCGATGACGTAGACGCAACCATCGTTTACGGCGTAAACGACGACGTGATTACCGACGACATGACCGTTATCTCCAACGCGTCTTGTACCACCAACTGCCTGGCACCTGTGGCCAAAGTATTGAACGAAAACATCGGTATCGTAAACGGCGTGATGACCACCATCCATGCGCTGACCAACGACCAAACCGTAACCGACGTACGCCACAAAGACCTGCGCCGTGCGCGTAGCGGTGTGGAAAACATGATTCCGACCAAAACCGGCGCTGCAAAAGCCGTCGGTTTGGTATTGCCGGACCTGAAAGGCAAACTCGACGGCCTCGCCATCCGCGTACCGACCGTCAACGTTTCCCTGGTTGACCTGAGCTTCCAAGCAGGCCGCGACACTTCCGCCGAAGAAATCAACGCGCTGATGAAAGCCGCTTCCGAAGAAGGCCGTCTGAAAGGCGTATTGGCCTACAATACCCTGCCGCTGGTTTCTATGGACTTCAACCACACTACCCAAGCCAGCACATTCGACTCTACGCTGACTAAAGTCACCGCAGGCAAAATGGTTAAAGTGTTCGCATGGTACGACAACGAGTGGGGCTTCAGCTGCCAAATGCTGAACACCGCGCGCCGTATGTTCGGTTTGGAAGTACGTCCGTTCTAATCGGCTTCCAACACAAAGGCCGTCTGAAACATCTTTTCAGACGGCCTTTTGTATTTCCTTTAAAATATCGCATTCCCATTTCTTTTCAGACGGCCTCTTCATGTTTCCCAACGAATCCGCCCCCAACCTCCTGCAAGGCTTAAACCCCGAACAACTCTCCGCCGTAACCTGGCCGCCACAATCCGCCCTCGTTTTGGCAGGCGCGGGCAGCGGCAAAACGCGCGTGCTGACCACGCGCATCGCATGGCTGTTGCAAAGCGGGCAAGCCAGCGTACACAGCATTATGGCGGTAACGTTTACCAACAAAGCCGCCAAAGAGATGCAAACCCGTCTCGGCGCGATGATTCCCATCAACGTCCGCGCCATGTGGCTCGGCACGTTTCACGGCTTGTGCCACCGCTTTTTACGCCTGCACCACCGCGACGCCGGCCTGCCGTCTTCCTTCCAAATCCTCGACAGCGGTGACCAGCTTTCCCTGATCAAACGCCTGCTCAAAAGCCTCAACATCGCCGAAGAAATCATCGCGCCGCGTTCGCTGCAAGGCTTTATCAACGCGCAAAAAGAATCCGGCTTGCGCGCTTCCGTCTTGAGCGCGCCCGATCCGCACACACGCCGCATGATTGAGTGCTACGCCGAATACGACAAAATCTGCCAACGCGAAGGCGTCGTCGATTTTGCCGAACTCATGCTCCGCAGCTACGAAATGCTGCAAAACAACGAAATCCTGCGCCAACACTACCAAAACCGCTTCAACCACATTCTGGTCGACGAGTTTCAAGACACCAACAAACTGCAATACGCCTGGCTCAAACTGATTGCCGGCAACCACGCCGCCGTCTTTGCCGTCGGCGACGACGACCAAAGCATTTACCGCTTCCGCGGCGCAAACGTCGGCAACATGACCGCGCTGATGGAAGAGTTCCACATCGACGCGCCCGTCAAACTCGAACAAAACTACCGCTCCGTCGGCAACATCCTCGCCGCCGCCAACGCCGTCATCGAAAACAACGACGAACGCCTCGGCAAAAACCTGCGCACCGACGCCGAAGCAGGCGACAAAATCCGCTACTACTCCGCCTTTACCGACCTCGAAGAAGCCCAATTCATCGTGGACGAAACCAAAGCCCTCGAACGTGAAGGCTGGGATTTGGACGAAATCGCCGTCCTCTACCGCAGCAACGCCCAATCCCGAGTTATCGAACAAAGCCTGTTCCGCAGCGGCATCCCCTACAAAATCTACGGCGGCCTGCGCTTTTACGAACGCCAAGAAATCAAACACGCCCTCGCCTACCTGCGCCTCGCCGTCAACCCCGACGACGACAACGCCCTCTTGCGCGTGATTAACTTCCCACCGCGCGGCATCGGCGCACGCACCATCGAAAACCTTCAGACGGCCTCAAACGAACAAGGCATCACCCTCTGGCAGGCAGCCTGCAACGCCGGCGCAAAAGCCACCAAAATCGCCGCCTTCGTCCGCCTGATTGAAGCCCTGCACAACCAAGTCGGACAACTGCCCCTGTCCGAAATCATCGTCGGCATCCTCAAAGACAGCGGCCTGACCGAACACTACCGAACCCAAAAAGGCGACAACCAAGACCGTCTCGACAACCTCGACGAACTCGTCAACGCCGCCATCGAGTTCAAACCCGAAGACAGCAACTTTGAAACCCTGCCCGAAAACATTTCAGACGACCCCGCTTTCCCCATCCTCGCCTTCCTCAGCAACGCCGCCCTCGAATCCGGCGAAAACCAAGCAGGCGCAGGCGAAAAAGCCGTCCAACTGATGACCGTCCACGCCTCCAAAGGTTTGGAATTTAACGCCGTCTTCCTCACCGGCATGGAAGAAGGCCGCTTCCCCAGCGAAATGAGCCTTGCCGAACGCGGCGGCCTCGAAGAAGAACGCCGCCTCATGTACGTCGCCATCACCCGCGCCCGCAAACGCCTCTACATCACCATGGCGCAACAACGAATGCTTCACGGACAAACCCAATTCGGCATCGTCTCCCGCTTCGTCGAAGAAATCCCGCCCGAAGTATTGCACTATCTGTCCGTCAAAAAACCCGCCTACGACAGCTACGGCAATACACGCCCAACCGCCGTACAACGGGACAAAATCATCGAAGACTTCAAACAGCCGCAAACCTACGCAGGCTTCCGCATCGGCCAAAACGTCCGCCACGCCAAATTCGGCACCGGCGTCATCATCGATGCCGTGGACAAAGGCGAATCCGCCCGACTGACCATCAACTTCGGCAAACAGGGCGTGAAAGAGCTGGATACCAAGTTTGCGAAACTGGAAGAGATGTAGAAGGGAGATGACAGAGGTCGTCTGAAACCCGTAGCGTGGGCTTTGCCTACGAATCAAACTCAAAATTTCAGACGACCTTTTTAGCTGACATTATCTTGGGCAAAGCCCACGCTACAATGCACATTGACGAGGCAAATAGAGATGTAGGTCGGATACTTGTATCCGACAAAAAACATTTGGTGCGTCTATCGTTTCCGAAAAAACGCTGTTGGAAAATGTCGGATTTGAGAATCCGACCTACGGCAGAAAAACTGTAGTAAGAACAAGGCAAATAGTCGTCTGAAAAAGGGAGGAGCAATTTTTGCCGAAACCTCCGCCGTCATTCTCGCGCAGGCGGGAATGACGGACGATAAAAGTCGGGTATAGATACCTAACCCCTGTTTATAACTGAAATCAATAAGGAAGAACATTATGTCCCAAGTTTTTAAAGATTTTGATTTGTCCTCCGTATGGAAAACTAATAGTTGGGCAGATGAAAACTACAAAGAAGCCCCGTTTACCCCTGAAATTTTGGCTGCCGTAGAAAGTGAGCTAGGCTATAAATTGCCGCAAAGTTTTATTGAATTGATGGCAGTACAAAACGGCGGGATATTTGTTAAAAACTGCTTTCCGACCACGCAGAAAAATTCGTGGGCGAAAGATCATGTGCAAATTTGCGAGATGTCGGGAATCGGTTTTGAAAAAGAAGGAAGTCTGTGCGGCGCGATGGGGCAAAAACTTTGGCTGGAAGAATGGGAGTATCCGCCTATCGGCGTGTATTTGGCCACCGACCCGTCAGGAGGTCATGCCCTGTTTGCCTTGGACTATCGAGAGTGTGGAAAAGACGGCGAGCCGAAAGTGGTGCTTGTCGAACAAGAATGGGATTTTGAAATAGTCGAACTTGCCCCCGATTTTGAAACCTTTATCCGCAACTTGCGGCATGAAGATGAGTTTTTAGATAACTAATAAAGAGTAGGCCGTCTGAAAATTTTTCAGACGGCCTTTTAACATCTACCTATTAAGCCGAAAAAGCCTTATATGCCATTGAAACGATAATCAGCAAAACCGTTACGACCAAAACCTTACGAATAACTTCCCCGTTTGAATTGATAGCATGGAGGCTGCCAAAATGGTTGCCCAACAAATTTGCCAAAATCATCGGGATTCCGATTAGGAACGCCATTTTCCCTGCTATCAAGAAGGCAACAAATGCCCCGATGTTAGAAGCAAAATTGAAAATCTTGGAAGTAGCCGAAGCCTGCAACAACGACAATTTGTTAATGACAAACAAAGCAATGATGAAAATACTACCTGTACCCGGGCCAAAAAAACCGTCATAAAAACCAACAATCAGACAAGTTAAAAATACGGCGATAACGGATTTTTTTATCTCGCCACGCTCGTCTTCTTTTTTCAGCAAAACACCTTTAAACAAAGTTGCCAGCAAGCCTATGGGCAAAAACGCAAGAATAATGTAATTGATGGTTTCCACCGGAAGAATCAAAATGACTTTTGCACCGACAAATGCCCCAATTAAAGCCGCAACAATGCCAACCGGCACAATATGCCATACAATCGAACTGCTCTTCATAAAATTTTTAATCGCAGCCACCGTACCGATGGTACTCACCAATTTTTCCTGTGCCAACGCGACCTGAGGCGGTAAACCTACCATCAAAAATGCGGGAATCAAAATCAGCCCTGCTCCGCCCGCAATAGCATCGACATAGCCCGCAATCAAAGACGCGACAACCAGCAGGAAAAGGCCGAGATAAAAATAATCGGCAATAATACTGCCGGGAATGAATAATTGTTCCATGGATTGTTTCCTCTTGATTAAATTTTTTGTTATTAAAAGTTATTAACTGCTCAATACATCGCCCTTCTTCGTCAAAACATATTGATAAACTTCTTCTACCGTAGCTTCGTCATAGCTTTTGCCAAAGCGTTTTTTGTAGCCCAGTTCGTATAGTTTTACATGATGCCCTTCCGGGATTTCAACGCCCACATTTTCCAAACACGATTTGGCGCAATGCAGATGACAGCCGTCAATAACCAACATCGGCCGTCCGGACTGCGCTTTGCGTACCAACGGCGCGACTTTGCCGCCTACGCCGGAAATGCACGACATTTCAAATTCTCCGGCATGGTCGAGCGCCACGGCTGTGTTGTTGGCCAGCTGCGCCACATCGGAACATCCGGAACAAGAATAAATTAAGGGAAGCTCATTGCGGTTAGGCATTTTCTATTTCCTCCGGTAGCGGTTTTTATCTTTATATTGCCATCCATAGTCAATCTGTCGGGCGCATCATGCGTGGTATGCAGACCCGTTTTCTTTTTTCAGACGGCCTACGGCTTATCCATTTATATAATATTAAAAGGCATCATAACTCAATACGATTAGACATTCTAGAACAAAGCAGATTGCACCTTCTAAAAAATAAAGGCCGTCTGAAAACAGATAACGCTGCTTTTTCAGACGGCCTTTTTATTTGAAGTTAATGATTAGGCTTTGTGTTCGCCATCATTTTCTGCTTTGGGCGGAACGGGGGCAAACCAGCCGACCAGAAGCAGCAGCAGGCCAACAATGATGAAGGAGGCAATGCGCTCAATACCGCCGCTGTTGGAAAGCTCGATCAGGAAGAGTTTGACGACTACGATGCCCATCAGCGTCGCGCCTGTCATCCAGTAGGAATGCTATTTCAGAATCAGAAATATGGTCAGGAGCAGATTTTTTAATCTGTACTCCGTCGCATAAGTCTGAAAAGAAAAATCGCGACAGCTATTAAAAAACAAGCAAGTAAAAAATCCATCTTATGTTACCAATTCTATTCATTTTTTTATTTTCGATACCATAATTATTTTTTAATTACACCCATTGAAATGGTGGTTGCCATTAAATCAAATTCTTAAAATCTAGTCATGTTGAATATAACATCGTCTGAAAACCTTGAAAGGTTTTCAGACGACCTTGGATATGTTTGAATTCAAATACTTTTGATATTATTGCAACTTTTATCGAAATTGAAGTATTCGACCTCCAATTACTAGCTTAACATTACCCTTTTTCATAATTTGAAGATTATCAAACCATATATCAATAAAGTCTTCCTGGTAAATTTTTATTGATAAAATATCACATATATTTTTTACAGAGCCAGAATATTCCTCACCCAAATTATAGTCTTCTAATATTAAATCTATACAGTCTCTAGAATAGTTATAATCTGATTGAACATATTCAACTAAATATCCATAGAATGAATTTATTATTTTATCAATACCTAACGATATACTTTGTTCATCAGTGATTAATTTATCCGTTTTTACCTGCATGATACCTAGCGTTATTTCCCTAGGGCTATGCTTAGCTACAAAATTTTCAATCAATCTAGCATTCTTTGGTCTATTAAAATCTTCAAATATCATTATAGAATAAACAACCAATTGAAGAAACTTAAGATTATTAATTCTAAAATCATTATTGTTTGTATCCCATTCTTTTGCAATCTCTACCTTTTTATAAATATTTTCTAAGCCATCCTCAAGATTAGATTTAATATATTTATCATACAAAGAGATAAAATTCTTATATTTAATAGCTATATATTTTGAGATTCTTTCTTTTTTCTTAGCTTCGGGCAATTCAATTTTATTTATGATATTAAATATAAACAAACCAATTATTATCCATAACTCATTAGAAATAGTATTAAAATCTGGAATCAATGGTTTTTTAGGTAAGATTAACTTAACGTATACAAAATAACTAACAATGCTAATAGTAATTGCATAAAATATCTGCAGCTTCCAATCTAGGATATGCAGTCTACCCATGAACAAATTAATAAATAATCTTAATAAAACAGAGTAAATAGTAACTATGTAAATACTTTCTGTGAATCTATCGAGTTGAAAACTATAAAGAATTGCAGATATTAAAATAATAAAAATTGCAGGAGTAAGTACCTTTAGAGAAAAATTAAAAGCAGCAGAGTCCTCTCTATCTACAATAAAATCAATTTTATGATAGCCAAGAGAATAAGAATGTTTACCCAACCAATTTGATATAAAAAATAATGCAATTGCTAAAATAGGATAGATAATTACATACAATAAGACATTCATAGAAAATTCTTTCTTATTCAAAATAATAAATTTATAGTTTATCAATGTGCCTCTTCCCAATTCATACCCACGCCCACTTCAGCCACCAGCGGCACGTTCAACATCCCTTCGTCCACTTTCGCCATAATCTGCGGCAGTTTTTCTTTGACTAAATCCAGTTCGGCTTCGGGTACTTCCAACACCAGTTCGTCATGCACCTGCATAATCAGTTTGCTCTTCAGGCCGTCTGAAACCAGCCAGCGGGACACGTCTATCATGGCGCGTTTGATGAGGTCGGATGCGGTGCCCTGCATGGGGGCGTTGATGGCGGCGCGTTCGGCTCCGGCGCGGGCGTTGGCGTTTTTGTTGTGGATGTCGGGCAGGTAGAGGCGGCGGCCGAACAGGGTTTCGACGAAGCCTTGCGCGGCGGCTTGTTCTTTAGTGCGCTGCATGTATTCGGCGACGCCGGGATAGCGGGCGAAGTAGCGGTCGATAAAGTTTTTGGCGGAGATGTTGTCGATGCCCAATGATTTGGCGAGGCCGTATTGGCCCATGCCGTAAATGAGGCCGAAGTTGATGGTTTTGGCGTAGCGGCGTTGTTCGGACGAGACGTTTTCAGGGGCAATGCCGAACACTTCGGCGGCGGTGCGGCGGTGTACGTCTTCGCCGTTTTGGAACGCTGTAATCAGGGTTTTGTCGCCGGAGAGGTGCGCCATGATGCGCAGCTCGATTTGGGAATAGTCGGCGGAAACGATGACGCTGCCTTGCGGTGCGGTAAAGGCGCGGCGCACGCGGCGGCCTTCGGCGGTGCGGATGGGGATGTTTTGCAGGTTGGGGTTGTTGCTGGCGAGGCGGCCGGTAATGGCGACGGCTTGAGCGTAGGTGGTATGCACGCGACCGTCTTTGGGCGAAATCATTTCGGGCAGTTTGTCGGTGTAAGTGGATTTGAGTTTTGCCAGGCTGCGGTTTTGCAGGATGATTTTGGGCAATGGATAATCGGGCGCGAGCTGTTCGAGCACGGCTTCGTTGGTGGAAATGCCGCCTTTGGCAGTTTTTTTCAGTCCTTTGGTGGGGATGCCCATTTTGTCGAACAGGATTTCTTGAAGCTGTTTGGGCGAGTTGAGGTTGAACGGCTGGCCTGCGGCGGCGTAGGCTTCTTGTTCGAGCTTCATCAGTTCGGCGCCGAGTTCTGCGCTTTGGCGGGCGAGTTCGGCGCGGTCGATTTGTACGCCGTTGCGTTCCATTTCAAACAATACTTGCGCAACAGGCAGCTCCATTTTTTCATACATTTCAAGCTGTTTGTCGTCCATTTGCGCGCGCAGGTGCGCTTCGAGGCGCAGGGCAAAATCTGCGTCTTGTGCGGCGTATTCGGTCGCCTGCCCGATAGCGACGTCGGCAAAACCGATTTGTTTCGCGCCTTTGCCGCACAGCGATTCGTAGGTAATGGTTTCCAAGCCCAGCCAGCGTTCGGACAATTCGTCCAAGCCGTGTCCGAGATGGCTCTCGATGATATAGGAAGCAAGCATGGAATCGCCGGCAATGCCGTTCAGGGCGATGTCGTAGTTGGCGAAAACGTGTTGGTCGTATTTGAGGTTTTGCCCGATTTTTTTCAGGGCAGGATTTTCCAAATGCGGTTTCAGACGGCCTAATACTTCTTGCAAATCAAGTTGTTCGGGCGCAGCAGTCAGGCTGTGTCCTACGGGGATGTAAACCGCTTCGCCTGCTTGGAACGCGATGCTGATGCCGACCAGCGCGGCGTTCATCGCGTCTAGGGAAGTGGTTTCCGTATCGATGCCGATTGTGTCCGCCTGCGCCAGTTTGTCCAACAAAGCGGCAAACTGCGCTTCGGTGGTAACGGCTTGATAATCCAACTTTTCGGGGGCGGGGGCATGTTCTATGATTTTTTCAGACGACGTTTCCATGTCCAACGCCGCCTGTTCGCCTATCGTATCGCTGCCGAACAAATCGCCGTCCACCGCTTCGTGCATACGGCTTTCCGCTTCTTTCAGCCAAGTGCGGAAGCCCCAGCGTTTGAAATCGACAACCAGCTGCGCCCATTTAGGCGTAGTACGGCGCAGGCTTTCGAGGCCGTCTGAAAGCTCGGTGTGCAAATCCAAATCGGTTTTAATCGTTACCAAATCATACGACAGCGGCAGTTGTTCCAAAGCAGCTTGCAGGTTTTCTCCCACCTTGCCTTTGACTTCGGCAGCGTGTTCCATCACACCAGCCAGCGAGCCATAGACTTCCAGCCACTTCACCGCAGTTTTCGGGCCGCATTTTTCCACACCCGGCACGTTGTCCACCTTGTCGCCCATCAGCGCGAGATAATCGCGGATTTGGTCGGGGCGCACACCGAATTTTTCCTTCACGCCTTCAATATCTAGCGTTTCGCCGCTCATCGTGTTCACCAGTGTCACGCGCTCATTTACTAACTGCGCCATGTCCTTATCGCCGGTAGATACCACCACGTTCCACCCTGCTTCGCTAGCCATCTTAGCCAAAGTGCCGATAACGTCGTCCGCTTCCACCTGCGGAATCACCAATACCGGCCAGCCCATCAGGCGCACCAAATCCGGCAAGGCTTCCGCCTGAGGGCGCAAATCGTCCGGCATCGGCGGGCGCGTCGCCTTATAGTCGGGGAACATCTCGTGGCGAAAATTTTTGCCCTTAGCGTCAAACACCACCGCGCAATATTCATGCACATAATCCGCCCGCAGCCGGCGCAGCATGTTCAACACACCATACATCGCCCCCGTCGGCGCACCATCGGGCGCAGACAAATTCTGCCCCATGGCATGATAGGCGCGGTAAAGATAAGAAGAGCCGTCAACGAGAAGGAGTGTGGGTTTGTTGGACATGGAGAACCTGCTGTGTGTATGAAAATAATGTACGGATTATAAAGGAAAAGGCCGTCTGAAAACCGAAAATCAAGTTTCAGACAGCCTGATGTTTACATAAATATACGGTTTCAGGTATTGCGCCTCAGAATCCCATCTTGTATATTTGTATTCAAATGAATACAAATCAAAGCAGACGAATATGAATGCAACGAACCGTATCCCAATTAGTGTGCGCATCACTCAGGAAGATGCTGATTTTATTGCCGAACTCAAAATTGAAGGTGCGAATACAGCGTCTGAAAAAATCCGCGAATTGCTCAAGCTGGCGCGCTTGGCGCATACGCAGACACGCGATTACGGCTCTGCACTGACGGCGCAAGAGCAGTTTTTCCAACCAGCAAAACACGAAATCTTGCACGCTGAAAAACAGGCTGGAGTGCATTCGCATATCGTGGCGAGGCTGTTTGAACAACTGCCCGACTTAGGCGCAACACTCGCCGCCGATCTGCCAGCAGAAGCTGACCTAGACGATTTGAAAAAATACGAGCGCGAACTGATGTGGCGCATCGTCCGCCTTACCGACAGCATCCTGCAACTCGCCGTAACCGGCAAAGGCGCGGCATACGACGATACCGTGCTGCAACAGCTTGAAAATACTTTGAAACTGGCAAAGATTGTGCAGCAGGCAAATGAAATTTAAGGCTGCCGCCATACCAAATGAAACAAACACATTTTAGTGAAAGGAAAATCCAAATGAGCGAAACCCTATCCCGCCGAGTAGGCCGTCTGGTAAGCGGCGGTTTTCATGCCCTGATTGATGCGGCGGAAAACCTCGCGCCTGAAGCGGTAATGAACGAAAGCATCCGCGAAATTGAGCGCGCAGTAGATGAAGTGCGTGCTGAATTGGGCAAAGTGTTGGCACAGAAACATCTTGCCGCCAAGAAAATGGCCGATGAAAGCAACCGCCACGAAGCCATCGATGCCAATCTGCAAGCCGCCGTAGATGCCGGTCGCGATGATCTTGCCGAAGCGGGTATCGCCGAACAGATGGACATCGAAGCGCGTCTGCCCATCTTGGAAAACACCATTGCCGATTGTGCCGCACAAGAAAAAGAGCTCGAAGGCTTTATCGCCGCCCTGCAGGCGAAAAAACGCGAGATGCAGCAGCAGTTGCAAGACTGGCGTGCCGCACAGCAAAGCATGGGCACAGGCAAAACAGTCGGCGGCAACGGCAGCGACCTCAACCGCATTGCCCGTGATGCCGAAAAAAGCGGCAATGCCTTCGACCGTGTGATGGGTCGCCAAAACTCGGTACACAGCAGCACCGATGCGGCGCAGTTGGCCAAGCTGAAAGAACTGGAAGACTTAAGCCGCAACCACCGCATTGCCGAAAGATTGGCGGCATTGAAAGCAGGGAAATAAGATGAATTTTGTTAATAAGATTTATGAGCTTGCTGAGCAGATTGCTTACCGCCATAAGATGTTGAATCACCATGCTGCATGGTTGCTGTTATCAACTATCGCGGTTTGGTCTCTTAGTGATAATCACCCCATACCCGCAATAGTTGCTGCTATTTTAATTATGGGATTCTATGCTGTTATTATTATGAATGACGTGAAGACAAAATATGGAGACAAATTAATTGCAGATGGACGGAAAGTTTCTATTGAACAAGCCATAGAATTATTAAAAACCGAAATCTTGGAAAACTGTGACAAACAAGAGCAGCAAAAACTCTTAGATCTATTGGAGAAGAAATGCCTAACTCAAATAAAGTTTAAAAACTTCTTCAAATACCGTTTATTTTGGATTGCATATATCTTTTGGGGGTGGATGCTTTTAGATTTACTTATATTAAGTAGATAAAATCCAAACAAACCCCACCAACATTAAAAATGTATTATTCAAAATACAAATCCCATAAAGAAAAAATCAAAAAGAATAAGGAAATGCAATATGTGGAATTTAATCAACGCCCCCGAAACTGAAATCTTCGGCATTGCCATTGCGCTGATGATTTTGCTCGGTGTGTTGGAAGTCATTTCCATGCTGGCAGGCGGTATCAGTGACTGGTTGGACAACCTGTTGCCCGACAGTCTGACCGAAACCGCGCACGCCGAGGTTGGATTGGATGTGGCGGATGCAGGCATATTCGTGCGTTTCCTGAGCTGGCTGTATGTCGGACGTATCCCGGTGTTGATGTTGATGGTGGTATTTCTTGCCGTATACGGACTGACGGGTTATCTGTTTCAGACGGCCTTTGCCACTGTATTCGGCAGCTATCTGAATGGCACGCTGGCAGCAGTCATCGTTTGGTTTCTTTCCCTGCCCTTAGTGCGAGTGACGGCTAGCGGTTTGTACAAAATTATGCCGAAAGATGAAACCACTGCCGTTTCGCAAGAAAGTTTAATCGGCCGCGTCGGCACAGTGGTGCTGGGCGAAGCTCGGGTAGGTAATGCGGCGCAGGTGCGCGTGAAAGATGCTTACGGCCAACAGCATTATGTGATGGTAGAGCCTGACTCTGATGATGTATTGAAACAAGGCGATGCAGTATTGCTGGTGTCGTTGGACGGAAATACATTTAAAGCAATTTTAAATCCGAGCGGAAGCTTGGTGGATTGAGGCCGTCTGAAACTGCTGATTTATCGATACGGGAAAAATAGATACTTTACTGCCCTATCCTCACCATCTGGAAATTTGAAATAACAATTAGAAAAACAACCACCCTATTATTTCAACCCATATTTTTAACCCTTTCAGACGGCCTCTTTCCCTCAAAGCCTTCTGAATCCACCGCCCCCAAAGGCATATTAACAAGAAGAAAGGAAAAACCATGAACTTGGTCTCCATCGGCACCATCGCCGGCGTCATACTCGTCGCGCTAATTGTACTCGGCCTCATCCTGACCCGTCTGTACCGCCGCGCCAGCAAAGAAGTCTCATTTGTCCGTACCGGTTTCGGTGGCGAAAAAGTCATCATGAACGGCGGCGCGATGGTGCTGCCCGTGCTACACGAAATCATCCCCGTCAACATGAATACACTGCGCCTTGAAGTGCGCCGCGCGGCGCAGCAGGCGCTGATTACCCGCGACCGTATGCGCGTTGACGTAATGGCTGAATTTTACGTCCGCGTCAAACCCAGCGCCGAGAGCATTGCGACCGCCGCACAAACGCTGGGTATGAAAACCATGTCCCCCGATGAGCTGAAAGACCTCGTCGAAGGTAAATTCGTTGATGCCTTGCGTGCCGTTGCCGCCGAAATGGCGATGGAAGAGCTGCATGAGAAACGTGTTGATTTCGTTCAGAAAGTACAACAAGTCGTGAGTGAAGACTTGTTCAAAAACGGTCTCGAACTTGAAACCGTTTCCCTGACCGGCCTCGACCAAACCAGCTTTGAGTTCTTCAACCCGCAAAACGCGTTTGACGCGGAAGGTTTGACCAAACTGACCGAAACCATCGAAGGCCGCCGCAAAAAACGTAACGAAATCGAACAAGATACCGACTTGGCGATTAAAACCAAAAACCTCGAAGCCGAGCAGCAACGCCTAAAAATCTCGCGCGAAGAAGAATACGCCAAACTCGAACAAGAACGTGAGATTGCCGTCCGCCGCGCCGAACAAGAGGCCAGCATTGCCGAACAAGAATCTCAGAAAAAACGTGAGGCGGAAGAAGCAAAAATTGCCGCAGAACGCGAAGTGGATTTGAAACGCATTGCCGCCGAACGCGACATTAAAAACGAAGACATCCGCAAAGCCCAAGCCGTTGAACAGGCAGAGGTTGAACGCCGCAAAGCCATCGAATTGGCCGAGCAAGACCGTGCCATCGCCGTTGCCGAGAAATCGCGTGCCGAATCCGAAGCCAAAGCCGAGGCCGACAAAGCCCGCGCCGCCGCTGTTCGCGAAGAAGAGAGCGTGATTACCGTACGCGAAACCGAACGCGCCGAACGTGCCAAAGCGGTTGAATTGATTGCCGCCGAAGAAGCCGCACAAAAAGACGCGATTTCGCTCACTGTCGCCGCTGAGGCTGAAAAACAAGCTGCACAAGACCGCGCCGAAGCCGTGCGCATTGCCGCTGAAGCAGAAGCTGAGAAACAACGCCTGCAAGCCAAAGGTGAAGCCGATGCCAAAATTCTGTTGGCGCAAGCGCAAGAGCAACAATACAAGGTTGACGCCGAAGGTACCCGCGCCGTCAACGAAGCTGCCAACGTGCTGAGTGTCGAGCAGGTTGAAATGCAAGTCCGCCTTGCCCTCTTGAAACACCTGCCCGACATCATTCGCGAATCCGTCCGCCCAATGGAAAAAATCGAAGACATCAAGATTTTGCAAGTCAATGGTCTGGGTGGTTTTGCCGGTGGTGCAA
This sequence comes from Neisseria sp. P0009.S010, assembly GCF_051958545.1. NCBI lineage: Bacteria > Pseudomonadati > Pseudomonadota > Betaproteobacteria > Neisseriales > Neisseriaceae > Neisseria > Neisseria sp. P0009.S010. The sequence goes on along the minus strand of NZ_JBQCVH010000004.1, from coordinate 51,889 downwards.
ACGGCGCGGAAGGTGCTTCAGACGGCCAAACCACACAAGCCAGCCTTGCAGACCAAATGGTCAACAGCGCCCTGCGCTACCGCAGCCAAGCCCCGTTGGTTGACGGTCTATTGAAAGAGTTAGGACTGAATGGTGGCGACATCAACGGTCTGACCCAAGGGTTGGATAAAAGCATCGACCAATCATAAACAGATACTGTCATAATGGTTTAAAGGCCGTCTGAAACTTTTCAGACGGCCTTTTGTTTATACAAGAGCTTCCACAAATTCTAATATTTTCAATACTCACCAATTCAGCTCTGTTGCGGTTGCAATAAATTTTAGGAATTATCCACCCTGCTTTTTGTGGTTAAAAAAGATTGAGTGGGTTATTCTTAGCCAAATAACAAGGCTAACTGCTTTGACAATGATCCACCAACAATTGAGTCATAAAAACTGATTCTACCGTTTCGATTTCAAACTTGCCATCTACTCGTCTATCGGTATTTTAATATCAAGCTACTTATCTTCAAGAAAATAAAAAAGCACAACATTTTGTTGTGCTTTTTCTTGATGAACCCACATTACTTGTTTTTTTGCGAACGAAGGTAGTCCAAAGTTTTCAGCTGGGCAATGGCTGCTGCCAATGCTTTGTGCGCTTCGGCCAGAGATTTATCATCTTTGGCTGCCGAAACACCTGCCTCGGCTGCTTTTTTAGCTTCTTCAGCACGCGCCTGATCCATTTCGGTACTGCGGACAGCAACGTCTGCCAATACAGTAATCTTATCAGGCTGTACTTCCAAAACACCGCCGGAAACAGCAACCAGCACTTCTTCAGCTTCACCCGGAACAGTCAAACGCAATGCGCCGGGGCGTACCAAACTCATAATCGGCTCGTGTCGTGGATAAATACCAAGCTCACCTTGAACGGTCGGAACCACCACAAAGCTGGCTTCGCCCGAATAGATGTTTTGCTCGCTACTGACCACTTCAACTTGCATGACGCTCATGCCGACCTCCTTAGTTTAAGGTTTTCGCTTTCTCAACTGCTTCTTCGATGCCGCCTACCATGTAGAACGCTTGTTCAGGCAGATGGTCGTATTCGCCGTTCAAGATGGCTTTAAAGCCGGCAATGGTATCGCGCAGGGCAACATACTTGCCTGGAGAACCTGTAAACACTTCTGCAACGTGGAACGGTTGAGACAGGAAGCGTTGGATTTTACGGGCACGCATTACAGTCAGTTTGTCTTCGTCAGACAATTCGTCCATACCCAGAATGGCGATAATGTCGCGCAATTCTTTGTATTTTTGCAGAGTGGACTGTACACCGCGCGCTACGTCGTAGTGCTCTTGACCCAATACCATCGGATCCAATTGGCGTGAAGTAGAATCAAGCGGGTCAACTGCCGGGTAAATACCCAAAGAGGCAATATCACGGCTCAATACGACGGTTGCGTCCAAGTGGGCGAAAGTTGTCGCTGGAGACGGGTCAGTCAAGTCATCCGCAGGTACATATACGGCTTGGATGGAAGTAATGGAACCGGTTTGGGTAGAGGTAATACGCTCTTGCAAACGACCCATTTCTTCAGCCAATGTCGGTTGGTAACCCACTGCAGAAGGCATACGGCCCAACAGTGCAGATACTTCAGTACCGGCCAGAGTGTAACGGTAGATGTTGTCAACGAAGAACAATACGTCGCGGCCTTTACCGTTTTCGTCTTTTTCGTCACGGAAGTATTCGGCCATAGTCAAACCGGTCAAAGCAACGCGCAGACGGTTGCCCGGAGGTTCGTTCATTTGGCCATACACCATGGCTACTTTATCCAATACGTTGGAATCTTTCATCTCGTGGTAGAAGTCGTTACCTTCACGGGTACGCTCACCCACACCTGCGAACACGGACAGACCGCTGTGCGCTTTGGCGATGTTGTTAATTAATTCCATCATGTTCACGGTTTTGCCCACACCGGCACCACCGAACAGACCTACTTTACCGCCCTTAGCAAACGGACACAGCAAGTCGATCACTTTAATACCGGTTTCCAGCAATTCGGTAGTTGAAGACAACTCGTCGAATTTCGGAGCAGTTTGGTGAATGGCGCGGCTCTTGTCGGTATCGATCGGACCTGCTTCATCAACAGGCGTACCCAATACGTCGACAATACGACCCAATGTACCTTTACCTACCGGCACAGTGATTGGCGCACCAGTATTGCTTACAGACATGCCGCGTTTCAGGCCGTCTGAACTACCCATTGCAATAGTACGGACAACGCCGTCACCCAGAAGCTGTTGAACTTCCAGAGTCAGACCGTTCTCGTCCAATTTCAGGGCATCGTAAACATGCGGGATAGCGTCGCGTGGAAATTCCACGTCAACCACCGCACCAATAACTTGTACGATTTTGCCTTGGCTCATTATCGTATCCTAATTTCCTGTTCAGGCTTCAGACGGCATTAAACTGCCGCTGCACCTGCTACAATTTCTGACAATTCTGTGGTAATCGCGGCTTGACGCGATTTGTTGTACACCAAGCGCAATTCTTTGATGGCATTACCTGCGTTGTCGGTTGCGGCTTTCATCGCTACCATACGCGCGGCTTGTTCAGATGCCATGTTGTCGCTCAATGCCTGATAAACCACAGACTCTAAATAGCGGCGAACCAAATATTCCAATACGGCGATAGGGCTCGGCTCGTAGAGGTATTCCCAAGTAAATGAAGAATGACCTGTTCCGTCGTCAATAACGTTTTCACCGATAGGCAGCAAAACTTCCATACGCGGCTCTTGGCGCATTGTGTTGATAAAACGTGAGTAAACCATATGGATACGGTCTAATTCATGTCTCTCATAACGTTGGAAGATTTCGGTCAAAGGGCCAAGCAACGCTTCCATTTTCGGGGTATCGCCCAAATTGGTTGCACTGGCAATAACGTTCAAACCGATGCTTTGGCATGCAGCCAAACCTTTACTACCCAGGCACACGACTTCGACTTCGATGCCTTGTTCCTGATACTCTTGAACTTGCGCCAAAAACTTTTTCAGTACGTTTGCGTTCAAGCCGCCGCACAAACCTTTATCCGAGGTAATCAAAATGAAACCGGCACGACGCACTTCGCGGTGTGGCTCCAACAATTTGATACCATGATCGGCATTGGTCTGTGCAAGATGGCTCATCACTGTACGCACTTTTTCGGCGTACGGACGCGCTAAGCGCATCCGGTCTTGAGTCTTCCGCATTTTAGAGGTCGACACCATTTGCATCGCTTTAGTGATCTTTTGGGTATTTTGAACACTACGGATTTTGGTGAGAATCTCTTTTCCGACTGCCATTTCAGACTCCTTTCATCTCAATACTTATGCTTGGTAAGCGTAAGAAGATTTGAAAGATTTCATGGCTTCGGTCAATGCTTTTTCGCTTTCGTCAGACATTGCGCCTGATGCATTAATCGCATCCAGAACCTCAGGATGTTGCGTACGTACGAAACTCAGGAATTCTGCTTCGAAAGCCAAGGCTTTGGATACCGGAACATCTGCGTAAGAACCGTTGTTGATCGCCCACAAAGTCAATGCCATTTCGGCAGTGTTCAATGTGCTGAATTGTTTTTGTTTCATCAATTCAGTAACCACTTCACCGTGTTGCAGCTGTTTGCGTGTTGCTTCGTCCAAATCGGAAGCAAATTGGGAGAACGCCGCCAATTCACGGTACTGCGCCAACGCCAAACGGATACCGCCACCCAGTTTTTTGATGACTTTGGTTTGTGCCGCACCACCTACGCGCGATACGGAAATACCGGCATTGATTGCAGGACGGATACCGGCGTTGAACAAGTCGGTTTCCAAGAAGATTTGGCCGTCTGTAATCGAAATTACGTTGGTTGGTACGAATGCTGATACGTCACCGGCTTGGGTTTCAATAATCGGCAACGCAGTCAGAGAACCGGTTTTGCCTTTTACTTCGCCATTGGTCAGTTTTTCAACTTCGTTTTCGCTGACGCGGGCTGCACGTTCCAACAGACGGGAGTGCAGGTAGAATACGTCGCCAGGATAGGCTTCACGACCAGGTGGACGGCGCAGCAGCAGGGAAATTTGACGGTATGCAACGGCTTGTTTAGACAAGTCATCGTATACGATCAATGCATCTTCACCGCGGTCACGGAAGAATTCACCCATGGTACAACCGGAGTAAGGAGCGATGTATTGCAGCGCAGCGGCTTCAGAAGCAGTCGCAGCAACCACGATAGTATGTTCCATCGCGCCATGCTCTTCCAATTTGCGTACTACGTTGGCAATAGAAGATGCTTTTTGACCGATAGCCACATAAATACAGATAACGCCTGTACCTTTTTGGTTAACGATGGCATCCAGTGCTACGGCTGTTTTACCGGTTTGACGGTCACCAATGATCAGCTCACGTTGACCGCGACCAACCGGAACCATAGAGTCAATGGCTTTCAGGCCGGTTTGCATGGGTTGGTCAACCGATTTACGCGCAATCACACCCGGTGCGATTTTTTCGATTGGAGCAGTCAAAGTTGTATTGATTGGACCTTTACCGTCGATAGGACGACCCAATGCATCAACTACGCGGCCAACCAATTCGCGACCGATCGGCACTTCCAAAATACGGCCGGTACAGGTAACTGTATCGCCTTCTTTAATGTGTTCGTACTCACCCAACACTACGGCACCGACGGAGTCGCGCTCCAAGTTCATGGCCAGACCGAAAGTGTTACCGGGGAATTCGAGCATCTCACCTTGCATCGCGTCTGACAAGCCATGAATGCGCACAATGCCGTCTGTAACAGAAACAACGGTACCACGGGTACGCACTTCTGCATTGACGGACAGATTTTCGATTTTGGCTTTAATCAAATCGCTAATTTCAGCAGGATTAAGCTGCATGAAAACTCTCCTAATTTGTCATAGTCGCATACAAAGCATTCAGTTTGCCTTGTACGGACAAATCCAAGACCTGATCACCCACTTCTACTTTGATGCCGCCGATTAATTCAGGGGCAACTTTAGTTACCACATCCAATTTGCTGTTGAAGCGTTTTGTCAGGATATCGGTAACATCGGCCAGCTGCTGAGAACTGAGCTCATACGCGCTGTAAATTACTGCCGATTTCGTATTGTTGTGTATCAAGGTCAAATCTTGATATTGGGCATAAATTTCCGGCAATACCAGCAAACGCTTTTGCTCGGCCAAAACGGTAATAAAATTTGCCAATTCGACATTTTTGATACCGACAAGACCTTTGAGCGTTTCTGCCTTTTCGGAAGCTCCCGTTTCCGGCTGCTCGATGAAAGCAATGACTTTCTCATCCTGAACAACCGCTGCGAGTTCTTTCAGTTCGCCCAACCAAGACTCGATTTGGTTTTTTTCCTGAGCCAGACTAAACAATGCTTTCGCATAAGGTCTGGCAATCGTTGCGAACTCTGCCATAAGATTACAGCTCCTGTTTTAAGGCACTGAGCAGATCTGCATGTTTGGAAGCATCGACTTCTTTACGCAGGATAGATTCCGCACCTTTAACAGCCAATGAAGCGACCTGTTCGCGCAACACTTCGCGTGCACGGTTAACTTCTTGCTCTACATCAGCTTTTGCTTGGGCTGCAATGCGTGCTGCTTCATGAGAAGCTTGCTCTTTGGCTTCTTCTACAATTTTCGCAGCACGTTTTTCGGCGTTGGCAACCATTTCGGTTACCTGATTACGCCCTTCGGCCATAAGTTCTGCAACTTTTTTCTCTGCCTGCTCAAAATCGCTCTTACCGCGCTCGGCGGCAGCCAAGCCCTCGGCGATTTTTGCGGCACGCTCATCCAATGCTTTGGCAATCGGAGGCCATACGAATTTCATCGTAAACCAAACCAAGCCAAAGAAAACTAGGATTTGCGCAAATAAGGTTGCATTAATATTCACGTTACTTAACCTTCGTATCTGGGTTAATCAAACAGACGGCAAGCCTGTATCTGAACGGATCGCTCCGTCTTGATTACGCACCACCAAACGGGTTAACGAAGGCGAACAACAGGGCAATAGCCACACCGATCAAGAAAGCCGCATCGATCAGACCAGCGATCAAGAACAGTTTGGTTTGCAGCGGACCGATCAGCTCAGGTTGGCGAGCAGAAGATTCCAAGTATTTAGAACCAACCATTGCAATACCGATAGAGGCACCCAATGCGCCCAAGGCAACGATCAAACCACATGCGATAGCAATCAAACCCATTTTTAAACTCCTTAAAATAGTAAAGGTTAAACTACAAAAAACAAACTACAAAAAAACTACTTGATTAGTGTGCATCATGCGCCTGTCCGATATATACGAACGCCAACGCCATGAAAATAAATGCCTGCAAGGTGATGACCAAAATGTGGAAAATCGCCCAAGCCAAACCGGCAATCAGGTGGAACACAAATAAAATCGGATCCAAAGTTTCGACACTGCCGGTTGACGCCCATGCACCGCCCAACAGGGCGATCAACAGGAACACCAGCTCACCGGCATACATATTACCAAACAACCGCATACCGTGGGATACGGTTTTGGACAAAAACTCTACCAAGTTCAGCAGGAAGTTGGCCGGAGCAAGCCATGGACCGAAAGGTGCGCAGAACAACTCGTGAATCCAACCGCCAAGGCCTTTGATTTTGACATTGTAGTAAATACAGATCAGCAATACGCCAATCGCCAGAGCCAAAGTCGTATTCAAGTCAGCTGTCGGCACAACGCGCAACAGGGCATGATGATTACCGGTAATGCCTTGCCATGCCATCGGCAGCAAATCAACCGGCAGCATATCCATGGCATTCATCAAGAGAATCCAGACAAACAAGGTCAGACCCAACGGGGCAACGGCTTTACGCGATTGTTCGTTATGGATAATGCTTTTACACATGTCATCCACGAATTCGAACAGAATTTCAACAGCCGCTTGGAAACGACCGGGAACACCAGCCGTCGCTTTTTTGGCACCGCGCCACAAAAGGAAGCTGCCGATTACGCCCAACAGAACGGCAAAAAAGATTGCATCAAGGTTAATGAACGAAAAATCAGCAATGTTTTTCAGTCCTTGACCCTGAGTAACATCCGACATACTGGTCAAGCTTTGCAAGTGGTGCTTGATGTAGTCGGCAGCGGTCATAGTTTCACCTGCCATAGTGTTTTACTCTCAACAATACTAAAAAAACCAAATGACTGACGCCAAGAAACGCCAATAAAAATGGGTAAAATACCAGTGATCGATGCCATATCGCAAAAACGACCAACATAGATACCAGCGACAGCACTACTTTTAAAACCTCTCCGCCGACAAACATCGAGCTTTGCAGATCGGGATTTCGTCGGGAAAACTTTAAAAGTAAAACTGCAACTAGGGTAGGCAAAATGTACGAAAATCCTCCCGCCAAAGCAGAGAGGAAGCCGGGCAATCCGGAGAATAATGCACAAACAACTGAAATTATTAATAATACAATCACTTGCAATGGGACTATCTGATTCATTGTACTTTGTACCCCAAAAAGCAAGGCAGGCTAATATAATCAAGAAGTTTGTTAACGTCAAGCAATATGTTAATCTTTGTGAACCTTTCACAAATAAATGATTAACACATATAAAACAAATCTTTGCTGGAATGGAGTTTAACACAAATTACATGTTGTTACATAGATTTTACAGAAGATTTTGATTTGTATTGTAAACATTTATACGCTCTACGCTTTTTCAAAAATTGAGGCCGTCTGAAAAGCTTTTTTTCAGACGGCCTGTTCTATTTATAAAGCCGTTAGAACGCTTGATTGATGCCCAACTGCTTCAGCAAATATTCGAATGTTTCCGGCGTATCAAAATGCAGCACGATTTTGCCTTTTTTCTGATTGCTGGTTTTGACTTCGGCATTAACGCCCAAATGCTCGGTCAATGCATCATTGATGCGGCGGATATCCGGGCTGATGGTTTTGGCTGCTTCGGGCTTGGCTTTTTGATGCGCCAATTGGCTGCGGCGTTCTACTTCGCGCACCGACCAGCCGTTTTTGACGGCTTTTTGCGCCAACTCCAATTGATCGACCACATGCAAGGTCAGCAACGCACGGGCATGACCCATTTCCAGACGGCGTTGGTAAAGCATTTCTTGAACCGGCTCAGGCAGGCTCAACAGGCGCAGGCTGTTGGAGATGGCGCTGCGGCTTTTACCGACGGCTTTTGCGATGGTTTCATGAGTCAGGCCGAATTCATCGGCAAGGCGTTTCAAACCTTGAGCTTCTTCAATCGGATTGAGGTTTTCACGTTGCAGGTTTTCAATCAAACCCATGGCCAACGCGGTTTCGTCGCTGATGGTTTTGATGACGACGGGAATTTCGGTCAAACCGGCCAACTGGGAAGCACGCCAACGGCGTTCGCCGGCAATCAATTCATATTGAGACAGACCACGTTCGCGTACGATAACCGGCTGGATAATACCTTGCGCTTTAATGGAGTCAGCCAATTCCTGCAAGGCTTCGTCATCCATTTGCACACGCGCCTGATAGCGGCCGGGCTGAATATCGGCGATGGCAACCGTTGTCAGGCGGTCGCTACTGCTGCTGTCCACCGCATTGGATATCAGCGAATCCAAACCGCGTCCCAATCCACCTTTTGCTTTTGCCATATTGTTTTCCCTTTCAGACGGCCTCAATGTTGAAATGACGTATTCTATCGGATATTGCCACTTTACGACAATTTGAATCACGATGATTTGACCCTTGCCGTTTATTTACGGAGCGAAACCGCAAACATGCCCCTTAAAGCATTGCTCAAGCGGATTTCTTCCGCATTTTCCAACATGGTGCGCGAGATATGGGTTTCTTTGATTGTATCCGCACCTAAAAGCTGAGGCTGCTTCAATACCGCTTGGCGCATTACCCCGTTCAAAATATCCAAATCCAAAGACGGCGTAAGCCATTGTCCCTGATATTTGATAAACACATTGCTTCTTCCGCCCTCCAACAACAGGCCGTCTGAATTGAAAAACAAGCTGTCAAATGCGCCCTGCCCTTCTGCTGTTTTCCACGCTTGGTCAAACATTTCACGGCGCGTGGTTTTGAAGCGGCGCAGATAATCGCGTTGGCTTAATGTGTGCTCACTCAAGATAACGTATTGTTGTTCACTCAATTCAGAAACAGCCGCATGACTCAATGCAAGGCCGTCTGAAAACAAGGCGGCTTTGACTCTAAACAACCCATTTGGCAACGCATCTATATAATGTTGGATTTGCTCTATTGCGTTTTCAGGCCAAGTCAGGTTGAGTGCTTGCGCCGAGCTGTTCAGACGGCCCAAATGCAAATCAAGCAAACGGCATTGTTTGTTTTCCACGCGCATGGTTTCAAAAATACCGAAATCAGGCCGCAAGTCATTGAGAAAACGCGCCTTCCAACCGCACTCGCGATATTCGGCCTCCGGATCGCTATCAATCACAATTCCCGAACCCACGCCATAAACACCTTGATAAAGGCCGTCTGAAACCGGCTTCAGGGATAAGGTGCGGATCACGACATTAAACACGCCTTCAAACCCCAAACCCGTATCACACGGATGCAAAAAGCCGATGCTGCCTGTGTACAAACCGCGCGGTTCGGATTCAAGGGACTCAATAATCTGCATACTCATGCGTTTGGGTGCGCCGGTGATACTGCCGCACGGGAAGGCTGCGCGGAGAATATCGGCAACCGAAACATCAGCCAGCGCCTGCGCCTCAATAGCACTGGTCATCTGCCAAACACTGCCGAAACGGGAAACTTTAAACGGTTCAGGCACGCGTACTTTGCCTGTTTGCGCGATTTTGCCGAGGTCATTGCGCAACAAGTCGACAATCATCACATTTTCGGCGCGGTTTTTCGGATCGTTTTGCAATTCAACGGCGCGGCGTTCATCTTGTCCGTCAAGAAGAATCGGCGCAGTGCCCTTCATCGGCTCGGTTGTAATCAGGCCGTCTGAATCGATTTTGAGGAAAAGTTCGGGAGAAAAACACAAAGTCCACGCGTCCTGCCCTACCCCGTCGGGCAGACAAGACAAAACGGCATACGGCACAGGCTGGCGCAAGCGGCGGTAAAGTTGGATCGGATTGCCGTAAGTTTGCAGGTGCAGGCGTGCGGTGTAATTGATTTGATAGGTATCGCCGCGGCGGATGGCTTCGTGGATTTGACGGATATGCTCGAGATAATCGGCTTCGGATACGGAGAATCGGGGAGTGGAAATACCTGCCTCAAGGCCGTCTGAATGATTGGCCAGCCAGTTTTCGGCATCGATTTCGGAATAATCGGCAAACCAGTGCAAACGCAGACTGCCACTGCGACCAGACGGAATATCCATCAGCGGCAACCCGAATTCGTAGTCTGCAAACAACACTGCATGCAAACCCTTTTTCCAGCCGGCTTGCAAAATACTTGTTAACGAATCCAGTTCGTTATGATAAAACCGATGGCTTTCTACATGATTTTGATAGAGTTTTGCTCGGCCGCTCACGGCATCGTCAAACAGGGCGAAATAAGGCATGATTGCTGTACAAATAGGCTGATTATACGCTGCTTTTACATAAGTTAGCAGACAAATTCAAAAAAAGCACTCAAATGTAATTTTATGTAGTCGAACGAGGCATAAAAGGGTAGAATCAAACCATACCACACTATATCATTTAAAACTTAATCGATAAGGAGACTTTATGGCAGACCACCAATTAGAACCGTTCGAGAATGTTGAACTGGGCGAGAAACAAGACCAGCTGCAAGTATTCGAAAAGGCTGTTTTGGAACACGAAGGACGCGGTTCAGACGAAGATTCCAGCAGCGCACCGCTTCCTGCCAACTACCCGTACAAACAACGTATGCGCCGTTCTGTTTACGAAAAAGAAAAACAGAAGCTGCAAATCGAATTATTGAAAGTACAAAGCTGGGTCAAAGATTCCGGCCAACGCATCGTCAGCCTGTTTGAAGGCCGCGATGCAGCCGGTAAAGGCGGTACCATCAAACGCTTTATGGAACATTTGAACCCGCGCGGCGCACGCGTTGTCGCACTGGAAAAACCGACCACTACCGAACGCGGCCAATGGTATTTCCAACGCTACATCCAAAACCTGCCGACCGCAGGCGAAATGGTATTCTTCGACCGCTCATGGTACAACCGTGCCGGCGTAGAACGCGTCATGGGCTTCTGCGAACCTAACGAATACCTACTCTTCATGCGTCAAACCCCTGAATTGGAACGTATGCTTGTTGCCAGCGGCATCCACCTGTTCAAATTCTGGTTCTCCGTATCCCGTGAAGAACAACTCCGCCGCTTCATCTCCCGCCGCGACGACCCCCTGAAACACTGGAAACTGTCCCCTGTGGATATCCAGTCGCTCGACCGCTGGGACGACTACACCGAAGCCAAAAACGCCATGTTCTTCCACACCCACACCGGCGACGCGCCTTGGGTCATCATCCGTTCCGATGACAAAAAACGTGCACGTTTGAACTGTATCCGCTACTTCCTGCATCAGCTGGACTATCCGGGCAAAGACGTGAAAGCCATCGGCAAAGTGGACGAGAAAATCGTTTTGGTTCCCGATACACGTTACAAAGACAAAACTGTCGATCTCGGACACGATTAATTTGTAACATTACCAAAGGCCGTCTGAAATTTCATCTTTCAGACGGCCTTTTCTTAATCCTCGCGATTCCAGTACGTTTTTTGTGCGAATACCAATTTATTGTCAGTGAATTTCAAACTGTCCAAATTCAATGCCCAAACATCGCTTTTCATCACTCGAGCAGCAGGATGCGCTTTGTAATACAAAGACTGCGCCGCTTTCAAATCCGCTTCATCCTCAATCAAAGCGGCAGTCGCCGCAAACTGAATGCCGCTGATTTTTGCGATGCTGTCAGGTTGTCCGGCAATGGTACCGGCTACTTTGGCAGAACGACTCATCATTCCGCCATGCTTCGTTTTCAAAGATGTCAGCACAATCAATCGGGCATTCACCTCATCAAACACATAAAAACAGCAAGCTGCCCAAACTTCGCCCTCTTCCGCAGCAGCAATACTGACGACATGATGATTGCTCAAAAACTTCACTATATTGACAGGAATCGTTTGCATGGTTTTTATCTTCCTTCGCAGTAGACGAAATTATGCTCAGGCCGTCTGAAACATCAGCCCTGCCAGCGCGGCACATCGTTTTGAATGATGCCGAACAAGTCCAAAGCATGAGAGACGCTGTGTGTAATCATATCTTCGATGGATTCAGGCTTCTGATATAAAGCCGGAACGGGAGGAAACACGATACCGCCCATCTCTGTCACGCGGCGCATATTTTCAATGTGCGCCAAGTTTAACGGCGCTTCACGCACCATCAACACCAGCCTGCGCCGCTCTTTCAACGTTACATCCGCCGCACGGCTGAGCAAATTATCGGCAAACCCGTGAGCAACCGAAGCCAAAGTTTTCATTGAACACGGCGCAATCAACATTCCGTCCGTCAAAAACGAACCGCTGGCAATGCTTGCCCCGACATTACGGATGGAATGCACGACATCTGCCAAAGCATAAACGTCTTCTTTGGTGTAATCCGTTTCCAAAGTACGGGTCATTTCCGCCCCTTGTGAAACCACCAAATGCGTTTCTACCTGATGCGCACGCAAAAGCTGCAAAGCCTTCACGCCATACTGAAAACCGCTGGCACCGCTGATGCCGACAACCAAACGCTTCATTGTATTTCCCTGTCTCGGCCTAAAGATAAATAAAAGGCAGATTCTCAAGACGAAAAAATAACCGCTAAAAAGCGGTTAGATTTTCTAATGTGGTGCCGACAGCGAGATTTGAACTCGCACAGCCTACGGCCACTACCCCCTCAAGATAGCGTGTCTACCAATTCCACCATGTCGGCATAAATCAAATTGTCTTACTGCTGCTGAGGATTTGGTGCAACAGGAGTTGTATTGTTTTGTGCAGGCGTTGCAGGCTTAGGAGCTTGCTGGGTCTGCTTCACATCGCTGAAGTCTAAACCGTGCTTACTGGAGTGGGTGTGAATATACACCATCGCCATACAGGTCGCAAAGAAAAATGTTGCGGCAATGGCAGTCGAGCGGCTGAGGAAGTTGGCATTACCGGCAGAACCGAATACGCCTTGCGCGCTACCGCTGCCGGAACCGAACGTTGCGCCGGCATCCGCGCCTTTACCGTGTTGCAGCAATACTAACACGATTACGGCTAAAGCGGAAATAATATTAATGATCCAGATAAGGGTTTTAAAGGCTTCCATATGTTTTCTACGAGGCTTGTGCTGCGTTGATGATGGCGGTAAAGGAGTCATATGATAATGACGCGCCACCAACCAATGCGCCGTCTACATGAGGTACTGCGAAGATGTCGGCTGCGTTATCCGCTTTCACACTTCCGCCGTAAAGAACGCGGATTTTAACATCGCTTCCGCACAAAGACAAGATTTCTTTGTAGATAAATGCGTGCATATCGGCGATTTGTTCGACGGTGGCGACTTTGCCTGTACCGATCGCCCAAACCGGCTCGTAGGCAACGGCGATGTTTTTGGTGTTCAAACCTTGCAGGATGGAAAGCTGGTGGGCAATGACTTCGTGTTCTTTACCGGCTTCGCGTTCTTCCAAGCTTTCGCCGACGCACAACAATGGAATCAGGCCGACGTTGAGGACGTTTTCCATTTTGCGGCGTTGGATTTCGTTTTTCTCGCCGAAATAAAGGCTGCGCTCGGAGTGGCCGATGAGAACGATGTCTGTACCGATGTCGGCAAGCATTTCGGCGGACACTTCGCCAGTGTATGCGCCGTTATTCGGGAAACGGCTCACGTCTTGCGCACAGGTTAAGATGCGGTTGTTCAAAACAATCTGCATGGCGTTGTGCAGTTGCAACAGATAAACGGTTGGAGCGGCCAGGCCGATTAACACGCGTTCTGCGGTTGGCATGACACGGAAGCGGTGCATAAGCGCATTGTTGTTTTGGAGTCGGCCGTTCATTTTCCAGTTGCCGATAACCCATTTTTGGTCCCACATTCCGATTTGGTGATACATCTTTATTGCTCCGTGTGTTGGTTGTTGCTTGTTGTAGCGTCGTGTAATGTGAAAGTTTAGTGGATATATGTGCGCTTGGCAATTATTAACAAGCCTCGAGGCCGTCTGAAAGATGGCACACTCTCCGACAAGGATTTATAATGTATGCTTCGATAAAATTAAGAATTGAACGGAGCACAAATATGGACTTTGAAAAAGCGCGTTTCAATATGGTTGAACAGCAGATTCGTCCGTGGGATGTCTTGGACTTCGACATTTTGGATGCTTTGGAGGAGATCGGGCGCGAACATTTTGTCGGCGAGGCTTTTCAAGGTTTGGCCTATGCGGATATGGAGCTGCCGCTGGCCAACGGCCATAAAATGTTGGAACCCAAAGTCGTTGCCCGCCTAGCTCAAGGTTTGAAACTGAAAAAAGACGAAACTGTCTTAGAAATCGGTACAGGCTCAGGCTATGCAACCGCCCTGCTATCCAAACTGGCCGGCAAAGTCGTCACTGACGACATTGATGCCGAGCAGCAGCAACGCGCCAAAAAAGTTTTGGACGAATTGGGCTTTGCCAACGTCGATTATGTGCAAAACAACGGCCTGACCGAAGCATCGCAAGGCGCTCCTTTTGATGCGATTTATGTGGGCGGCGCAGTAGACAGCGTACCTGAAATTCTGAAAGAGCAACTGAAAGACGGTGGCCGTATGGTGGTCATCGTCGGCCGCAAACCGGTACAACGCGCGCTTTTGCTGACGCGTAACGGCAATGAGTTTTCCGAAAAAGTATTGTTCGACACCGTCGTGGCACACTTGGAAGACAAATCGGCCAATCCGTTCGGCGATTTCGATTTTTAAACAACAGGCCGTCTGAAAGTTCAGACGGCCTCATACTTTTATACCCGACCCTATGACCGACATTATCCAACTCTCGCCCACCGAATTGAAACAATGGCAGGACGAAGGCCGCGCATTTCATCTGCTCGACGTCCGCACCGATGAAGAACGCGCCATCTGCACCCTGCCCGCCGCCATTCATATCCCGATGAACCTCATCCCCCTGCGCCAAAACGAGCTGCCCGACGACGATTTGCCCATCGTCATTTACTGCCACCACGGCATCCGCAGCCTGCACACGGCAATATATTTGGAAGACGCCGGATTTGAAAACCTCTACAACCTGCAGGGCGGTATTGATGCTTGGGCAATGCAGGTTGACAGCAAAATGATGCGGTATTGAATCGGTTTTATCAATAAAAGGCCGTCTGAAACTGGATTTCAGACGGCCTTTGCAATTATTTCACAAACCTTGCATCTGCCATAAACGGCCGTGTAGCGGCTGGTTTGGCGGAATAGAAGCGGGAGAACGTGCTGTCGATTTTGGTCTGTATCGGCTTACCGTCCAATGTTGCCGATGCTTCCAATTTCACACCACCGCCACTGGTTTCGCCCAATTTCATATTTGGCAACGTCAGTTTGGCAATATTGAGTTTCACATTTTCCACTTTGGTATCGGGGGACATCAGCTGTTTGCCGACGGGGCGGATTTTTTCACCCTCATCATGAGGCGCGGCACCACCGTTATCGTCAACCACGCCGATATTAATCAATCTGGCAGACGCCAAATCCATCTTGCCGTTTTTGACCGGAATACCGACAAACAGTTTTACGCCACGATGAATGAACGTATTGTCCCGCCACTGAGTTTGGCCCTCTTTCGGCGGTTTGGTTTCTGCCGCCACCGAATAAGTGCGGCCCATAATCATCAATTTATAACCTGGAATTTTTTTCGAACCGAATCCATCGGTAATGTCTTCGACCAGTTGCGGCGCAGTCAGGGTTTCGTTTGCCAAAATACGGGCTGAAGTTTCTGCCAAATGGGCAGGCTTGCCGTCTATGGTCAATGCCTGTTCATGGCCGAAATCAGACGCAAATGCAGGCACGGCGGCCAGCGCGGCGGCCAATGCTAGAATACGGATAGTTTTCATTGCAGACTCCTGATAAAAATGTAATTGGGTTGATTACCCGATAAAATCCGGGCAATATTGATTGGAGTCGATATTTTTATATAAATGATACAGATTATCAAGAATATTTGTATTTTAAAATAAAAAAGGCCGTCTGAAATCCAGTTTCAGACGGCCTTTTAATCTACTTACAACCTTCTATCAGTCTTTGAAGCGTTTGAATACCAATGTGCCGTTGGTACCGCCAAAGCCGAAGGAATTGGAGATGGCAACGTCGATTTTCGCATCGCGTGCTTCGTTGGCGCAGTAGTCCAAATCGCAACCGGCTTCAACGTCTTGTTCAAAGATGTTGATGGTCGGTGGAGATTTTTGCTCGTGTACTGCCAACACGCTGTACAACGCTTCCACGCCGCCGGCCGCGCCGAGCAAGTGGCCGGTCATAGATTTGGTAGAGTTAACAATGACTTTGCGCGCATGATCGCCCAAAGCGCGTTTGAGGGCTTTGGTTTCGTTGGCATCGCCCAGCGGAGTGGACGTACCGTGTGCGTTGACGTAATCCACGTCTTCAGGATTCAGGCCGGCATCTTTCAGCGCACGAGTAACCGCCAATGCAGGGCCTTCTTCGTTAGGCGCGGTAATGTGGTAGGCATCTGAGCTCATACCGAAGCCGACGATTTCGGCGTAAATTTTCGCACCGCGTTTTTTCGCGTGTTCCAATTCTTCCAACACCAGCACGCCAGCGCCTTCGCCGATAACGAAACCGTCACGGCCTTTGTCCCACGGACGGGAAGCGGTAGCAGGGTCATCGTTTCGGGTGGAAAGTGCCTTCATGGCAGCAAAACCGCCAACGCCCAAAGTGCTGATTGCGCCTTCCGCACCACCGGCAATCATCACATCCGCGTCGCCGTATTTAATCAGTCGTGCAGAATCACCGATGGAGTGTGCACCGGTCGTACAGGCAGAAACCATGCCGTAGCTTGGGCCGCGGTAGCCTTTAAGGATGGTAACATGGCCGGAAATCAGGTTAATCAGCGAGCCTGGGATAAAGAAAGGATTGATTTTGCGCGCGCCGCCTTCGATAACGGCTTTACCGGTCGCTTCAATGCTCGGCAGGCCGCCGATACCGGAACCGATGTTGACACCGACGCGGTCTTTGTCGAGGGTTTCCAAATCGTCCAAGCCTGAATCATTGATGGCTTGCAGGGCGGCGGCGATACCGTAGTGGATGAACACGTCCATGCGGCGCGCTTCTTTTGCGCTGATGTATTGGCCGATGTCGAAATCGCGCACTTCGCCGGCGATTTGGCTGTTGATGTCGGATGTGTCAAAGCGGGTAATCCGTCCGATGCCGCTTTTGCCTGCGAGCAGATTGCTCCATGCGGTGGCGACGTCGTTGCCGACCGGTGATACTTGGCCAAGACCTGTGATGACTACTCTTCTCTGACTCATGATAATCTCGCTGTTGGTTGTCGGGATTTTCGCGGCAGCCTTGCTCTTTTTCTTCGTGAAAACAGGCAAAACTCATGCCGTCTGAAATTTCAGGGGTTTAATAATAAGGTAAAAGCCTCTATTGCGATGGCGCAGCAGAGGCTGGATGTTTGGTGCGACCGATTAGCCTTGGTGGGCGTTGATGTAGTCGATAGCCAATTGTACGGTAGTGATTTTTTCAGCGTCTTCGTCAGGGATTTCGCAGCCGAAAGCTTCTTCCAAAGCCATCACCAGTTCTACGGTGTCCAGAGAGTCAGCACCCAAATCGTCTTGGAAAGAAGATTCGTTTTTCACTTCGGCTTCGTTTACGCCCAGTTGTTCAGCAACAATTTTTTTAACTTGTTGTTCGATGTTTGACATGTCAGTCGTTCCTTTTCGCCTTGCGGCAGGTTGTTTAAGGGAAATAATTCGTCGGTATTGTACCGAATTCGGATAGAGTTTTCCATCTAATCCTGCATTTTAGCACAGATTATTCAGTAAAAACCTGTTGTTGTGCATATTAGCATAGCCTGATTTTAACCTACAAGCGGGAATTTGTTTTGTTACGTATTAACATTAACATTATTAAAAAAAGGGGCTGTACTAGATTAGCAGATATGTTACCCTCGAAATATGAAGATAACACACTGCAAATTAAAGAAAAAAAGTACAGAAAGAACTGCTTCGTTTTTTTGTACTCGAAGTTACCGCCCGTTCCGCTGCCGATATTTTGGGCATTCAGCCCAACTCCGCTATTCTGTTCTACTGCAAAATTCGTATGGTTATCCGCCATTATCTGGCCTTGGTTGCCGATGAGGTTTTTGAGGGCCCTGTCGAGTTGGACGAAAGCTATTTCGGCGGACGGCGTAAAGGCAGACGTGGTCGCGGTGCGGCAGGAAAAGTGGTTGTCTTCGGCATTCTGAAACGCAACGGACGGGTCTCTACCGTTGTGGTGGATAATGCCAAGTCTGAAACGTTACTCCCTGTCATTAAAAAGAAAATCATGCCGGACAGCATTGTTTACACGGATAGCCTGAGCAGCTACGACAAGTTGGACGTGAGCGGTTTTATCCATTACCGCATCAACCATTCCAAGGAATTTGCCGACCGTCAGAACCACATTAACGGCATTGAGAACTTTTGGAATCAGGCAAAACGCGTCTTGCGCAAATACAACGGAATCGATCGCAAATCTTTCCCGCTGTTCTTGAAAGAATGCGAATTTCGATTTAATTTCGGCATACCGTCTCAACAGCTTAAAATCCTGCAAAAATGGTGTGGAATTTAGGGCTAATCTAGTACAGCCCCTTAAAAAATTTTGATGGCGGTTGCTGCTGAAAAAGTAGGAATTGGATTTGAGAGAAGGTTTTTGCATATGCTGGTTTCGTGAAGGCCTACGCAGGATCAGCGTTGTCAGCGTTTTCATGTGTATGCTAACCTTCTGCAAGGTATCTGCTTAATCATATTTGAAATCAGTATTAAAGCATAATTATCAGTATCCGAAATTCCAGTTAATTAAATATTCAGAGACAATCGTTAAGATTGATTTAAGGATGAAAATGCAAGACCAAGAAAACATTAAAAACCAAGAAGAACAAGAAAATCAGCCAAAAGAAGACAATGGTGCCATGACCAAGTTGCAAGATGTGTTCAATCTTGCGCATGACCAGGCCCATCCCGATAAAATTGATGCCGTCATCCGCGCCAATACTCGGGTGTCCGGAACCAATATGTGGGTATTGATGTTTGCCATTGCCGTGGCGAGTATCGGTCTGAATGTAAACAGCACGGCGGTAGTGATCGGCGCGATGTTGATTTCGCCGTTGATGGGGCCGATTGTCGGTATGGGTTACGGTTTGGCGGTAGGGGATACTGCGCTGATCCGTCAAGCCGTGCGCAATATTATTATATTCGTCGTCATCAGCTTGATTACCGCTACGTTGTATTTCCTGTTAACCCCGCTTAAAGAGGCGCAAAGCGAGCTTTTGGCGCGTACTCAGCCGACCCTTTGGGATGTGTTGATTGCCTTCTTCGGCGGTAGTGCGGGTATTGTGGCGCTGACTCGAAAAGAAGGAGGCAATGCCATACCGGGTGTGGCGATTGCTACCGCATTGATGCCGCCCCTGTGTACTGCGGGCTACGGACTGGCACATGGCAACTGGCACTACTTTCTCGGTGCTTCATATCTTTTTGCCATCAACTGCGTGTTCATCGCTTTTTCGACCTTGTTGTTTTCCAAGCTGCTCAAGCTGCCGCGCAGGGGGTTGGTAACGGAATCCAAACGCCGGTTGCAAAGCATCATTATTACTGCCGTCGTGTTGGCTGTGATGATTCCGAGCGGCTATATGGCATCAGGACTGGTGCGTCAGGAGATCTTCAACACCAGAGCCAATGCCGCCATTGCCACTGCGCAGCAACAGGAAGGTTTTTTCGTGCTGCGTAAGATGTTGAACCACAGAGAAAATAAAGTCGGTCTGATTGTCAATGGAACGGGCAATGCCGAGAAAATTTCCGCCTTGCTGGTGAAAAGCCTTAACGCGTCGGGGGTGAAAGAGCCGAAGGTCAACGTGGTCTATGCGGGAGGGAACGATGCTAAAATCGAAGAATTGCTGGCAAGCCGAAACAACCCGGTTCAGCAGCAAAATGAGCTGAAAGAGCAGCAGGCCTATATCGATACCATACTGGCAGGCAAAGCCTCCGATATCGACGATGCAGCGGTACTCAAGGAATTAAAAGCCCAATATCCGGAAGCGGAAAAAATCGTTGTCGGACGCGGCTTGGCTTGGGATAAAGCGCAAACAACGCCTGTTTCCGAACAGTCTGAAAGCCAAAAAAACGCAGAACCGAAGACAGATACATATGACGATATCGTCGTTGTCTCTCTCGAATTGGAGCAGCCATTGCCTGCCAAAGATCACGAGCGGATACAGGCGTGGTTAAGCCAGCGTTATGAGGGTAAGGTCGTGCGCATATTATTAACGCACAAGTCTCAGACAGATAAACCGTCTAATGAATAATCGCCTTCAGACTTTATCCATTTCCGAGAAATCATTGATTGTTCCTAGTACACCAAATCCGCCTCAAACACGCCTCTCAAGGCGTTGGAGAGGCAGATTTTTTCTGCGCGTTCGAGCATGTCGTGGGTGATGTGCGTTTCGATGATGGTGTCCGCGCCCAAGTAGGTTTGCAGCTGCTGCAACACGGCTTGGCGCATGATGCCGTTGAGGATATCCAAATCCAGAGACGGGGTAAGACGGGTGTTTTTGTGCATGTTCATGTTTCAGTATTCTCCTGGAAATACTGTAAACAACGCTACTAGTTTCTACAGCATCGAGTTGATAACGTTCTCCCACACCGGCAAGGTTTTCTGCGCCAAGGACGAGTTTGAGTTTCTCAAAGTCGATTTGGTCTTTGCAAAAGACTTCGGGAAAGATTTGTTTGAGTTTTAATATATTGTTTTGTTTGAAATTATTTTCTAAATCGTGTATAATTTCTCGGCTCGGTTGCCATAATTGCGTCTTCCATCAATGATTACTTACAAAGTGTCCATTTTATCGGGATATGTTGAAAGTTAAAAGAAAAGAAGGCCGTCTGGGAAACTTTAATATTCGTTTTTCAGACGGCCTTCTTTTCACTTGCCGAAACAAGAGTATTTTGTTTCTCAACTTTACAAAACGGTCAGTCCTGTTGCTTGCTTCTACCCTAAAAACTCTTTCAAAAACAGCAAGACACAGGCAAGTTCGTCGGCGGATTCGCGTTGCGTGCCGTTGCCGGTATGGCCGCCGCCGTCCGGGGCGTAGAGCCACGATTGCGGCGAGGTTTCGCGCAGTTTGGCATAGAACTTGAGCGCGTGGGCGGGATGGACGCGGTCGTCGCTGAGGCTGGTGGTAATGAGCGCTGGCGGATAATTGATGCCGTCTGAAAGATTGTGATACGGTGACAATTCGCCCAGCCAGCGTTTGCAGACTTCGTATTTCTGCGGATTGCCGTATTCGTCCGTCCAGCTTGAACCGGCGGATAGAAGCGGATAGCGGATCATGTCGGTCAGCGGCACTTCACACACCAGCGCGCCGATGCTTTGCGGCTCGCGCACGAAGGCGGCGGCGGTAATCAGGCCGCCGTTGCTGCCGCCCTGCAAACCGATGTGTTTGGGCGAACTCATGCCGCGTTCGGACAAATCGCGCACGACTGCCAATAAATCATCAACGCTTTTGTGTTTGCTGATTCCCTGCGCCGCCTGATGCCAGCGCGGGCCAAATTCGCCGCCGCCGCGGATGTTTGCCAACACAAAGGCATTGCCCTCTTCCAGCCAATATTTGCCAACGCTACCCAGATAATGCGGCAATTCGGGAATGCCGAAACCACCATAGGCATAAACCAAAGTCGGCGTGTCGGGCGTGGCGTTTTTGCCGACGTGGAAATAAGGAATGCGCTCGCCGTCGGCCGAAGTCGTCCAAAACTGCTGTACGTTAATGCCGTCTGAATCAAACTGCTGCAGCTGACGGCGCATGACGGTCAGTTCCATCACGTTCAAATCCAGCGCAAACAGCGTCAGCGGCGTGGTGAAATCGCTGGCGGCAAGGTAAACCACGTCGCCGCCCCACGGCTGGTCGGTTATTTCCAACGCACCCGAAGGCAGGCGCGGCAGTTCGACTTCCTGCCATTTGCCGTCGGTAAAGCGCCATGCTTTCAGACGGCCTTGTACGTTCTCCAGCAGGCTCGCCACGACAAAACGCTTGGTCGTTTCCACGCTTTCCAATGCCTGCGTTTCATCGGGCGCAAACAAAAGCTGCGCCGCGCCTAATTCGCCGCGGTTTAATTTTACTGCCACCAATGCGCCGCTCGGATAGCTTTGGTTCGCGCGGTTCCAGTCCTTGCGCAGCGTCAGCAAAAGATGTCCCGCCAGATAGCCGACTACGTCGCAATCGTTGGGCAGGTTTAACGGTTTCGCCTCGCCTTCGGCTGAGACCTGCAAATAGGTTTTGGTGTAAAAACCGTCCGACGCTTCAATCAAATCAATCGGCGAACCCTGCGGATCGAGATAACGCCACGCGTTCACCATCATGCCGTCTTCGGCAATTTGATACACCGGCAGGCTTTCCTCGAAACTCTTACCACGCTCCACCAGCCACACTTCGCGCGGATAACCCGATTCGGTCAACTGGCGTTCGTCCCAAGCCGGACACACCCAAACGCTGTTTTCATCGCGCCACGACACATGGTTTTTGCCTGCCAGAAAGTGAAAACCGCCTTCTACCAATTCCCCTGCTTCCAAATCCACTTCCAGCGTGTACGCCGTATCGCCACCCGATTTGCTCAGTGTTAACAACGCGCGGTTGGGCTTTTCCACCAAGTGCGACACGCCGCCCAAATACACATCGTCGCCAAGCAGCTCGTCGAAGTCCGCCACTGAAAACAGGATTTTCCACTCAGGATAGCCCGAACGGTAAGTCGCCGCCGTACACACGCGGTACACGCCCTTCGGGTATTCCGCATCCTGATGGAAATGGTACATCCGCGCGCGGTGTTCCTGACAAAACGGAATCTGCCGTGTGTCCTGCAATTGCGCCAAAATACCGTCGGACAATGCGCGCGCCTTGTCGTTTTCTAAAAAACGCTTGCGCGTTTCGGCATGCGCCGCGGCGGCGAAATTTTGCGTTTCGGGAGATTCGAGGTTTTCAAAATGGAGATAGGAATCGGGGTAGGATTTCATAGAAAAGGCCGTCTGAAAGATTGGGAAATGGAATTATAACGGCAAAATCAAAAAAGGCCGTCTGAAACCTGCGTTTCAGACGGCCTGAACATTCTTCAACTCAACGCCCGTATATTTTCCACAAACCTTCCTGCAAACCAAACGCAGGCTCACCGTCTTTCGGCTGGGTGCGGACGTAGCTGCCGTCAGGCTGCATCAGCCAAGCCTGGGTATTGTCTTCCAAAGCCATTTCCAAGCCTTCTCGGATCACGCGTTCTTTGAGTTCGGGCGTGGTAATCGGCGTGGCGACTTCAATGCGGCGGAAGAAGTTGCGACCCATCCAGTCGGCGCTGGAGATAAAGGTATCGTCTGCACCGTTGTTATGGAAGCAATACACGCGCGAGTGTTCGAGTTGGCGGCCGATGATGGAACGGACGCGGATGTTTTCGGACAAGCCTTTGACACCCGGGCGCAAGGTACACATACCGCGCACAATCAGATCGATTTGCACGCCTGCCGCACTGGCCTGATACAGCGCATCAATTACGCTCGGCTCGATGAGGGAGTTCATCTTGGCGATAATCCGCGCCGGTTTGCCGGCTTTGGCGTGTTCTGTTTCCTGCTTGATGCGGTCGATGACCATTTTGTGCAGGGTAAACGGGCTTTGATAGAGCTTGTTCAGACGGCCCGGCTTGCCCAAGCCTGTGATTTCCATAAACAGAATGTTCACATCGGCAGTGATTTGTTCGTCGGCGGTGATGATGCCGAAGTCAGTGTAGATGCGCGATGTGCCTTGGTGGTAGTTGCCGGTACCGAGGTGGGCATAACGCTTGAGCACGCCGTCTTCGCGGCGGATAACCAAAGCCATTTTGGCATGGACTTTGTAGCCGAATACGCCGTACACGACGTGTGCGCCTGCCTCTTCCAGCTGCTTCGCCCAGTTGACGTTGTTGGCTTCGTCAAAACGCGCCATCAGTTCGACCACGACGGTAACTTGTTTGCCCGCCAGCGCGGCCTTCATCAATGCGCGCACAAGCTCGGAATTGCTGCCGGTACGATAGATGGTCATTTTGACGGCCAACACATCCGGATCGGCCGCAGCCTCGCGTATCATTTGGACAACCGGATCAAACGACTGATACGGGTGGTGCAGCAAAATCGGCGACTGTTTGACCAGTTTGAACACGGAGCCGTTTTTACGCAAGGCTTTCAGACGGCCTGCGTTGCGCGGCGGAAACTTCAAATCCGGCCTGTCCACCAAATCGGGAACGGCATTGAGGCGCACCAAATTGACCGGCCCTTTGACCTGATACAGCTCGGTAGAAGTCAGTTTGAACTGGGCGAGTAGGAAATCGTGAATGTATGCCGGGCAAGTATCCGCCACTTCCAAGCGCACGCCGTCGCCGTATTCGCGGTCGTGCAATTCGTTTTGAATCGCGGCACGCAGGTTTTTCAAATCTTCTTCATCAACCGTCAAATCACTATCGCGCGTGAGGCGGAACTGATGGCAGTCTTTAACCTTCATGCCGGGGAAAAGTTTGCCGACATGGGCGTGCAAAATCGAAGACAAGAACACAAAGCCTGCATCGCCGCCGCAAATTTCAGACGGCATGGGGACGACGCGCGGCAAAATGCGCGGAGCCTGCACAATCGCCATCCCGGACGGACGGCCGAACGCATCCGTGCCTTCGAGTTCGACGGCGAAATTAAGCGATTTGTTTAACGGGCGAGGGAACGGGTGTGACGGATCAAGGCCGATGGGCGTGAGAATGGGCAACAGCTCGTTGTCAAAATAATTTTCAATCCATTTTTTCTGCGCGGCCGTCCATTTGTGGCGGCGATAAAAATGAATACCGGCGCGACTGAGTGCAGGCTGCAATACTTTGTTAAACAGATCGTACTGCTCGCGAATCAAGGCCTGTGCCTCTTTTGCCACCGCTTCGATGGTTTCGGCCGCGGTTTTGCCGTTGTCGAGCGGCTGATGCGGGCGCAATTTGTTTTCGCGTTTCAACCACGCCATGCGCACTTCAAAAAATTCGTCCAAATTGGAAGACACGATGCACAAAAAACGCAAACGCTCCAACAAAGGAACTTTCGTATCCTGCACCTGAGCCAGTACACGGCGGTTAAACGCCAACAGGCTGAGTTCTCGGCAGAGAATGCGGTTTTGCTCGGGCATAGTTCACTCCTGAAACATCGGTCATTAAGACTATCAAGTATAACGTTTTGACGCTGTTCCGTCAGGTTTCAGACGGCCTTGACAGAAAACCTTATCCCTATTTGAGGCAAGACAAAGGGTTATCCGTTATTTTCTATGCCGAAACAGCGGTTTTTGCTATAATGCGCAGTTTAATGCAACCGCAATACCACTGCTAAAGGATAAGAAAATGGGCTTTTTGCAAGGCAAAAAAATTCTGATTACCGGCATGATCTCCGAGCGTTCCATCGCTTACGGCATCGCCAAAGCCTGCCGCGAACAAGGCGCGGAATTGGCATTTACTTATGTTGTCGACAAACTGGAAGAGCGCGTCCGTAAAATGGCGGCCGAACTCGGCTCCGAACTCGTGTTCCGCTGCGACGTTGCCAGCGATGACGAAATCAACCAAGTTTTCGTTGATTTGGGCAAACACTGGGACGGCTTGGACGGCCTCGTCCACTCCATCGGCTTCGCCCCCAAGGAAGCCTTGAGCGGCGACTTCCTCGACAGCATCAGCCGCGAAGCGTTCAACACCGCTCACGAAATCTCCGCATACAGCCTGCCTGCGCTGGCCAAAGCCGCACGTCCGATGATGCAGGGCCGCAACGCCGCAATCGTTGCACTGAGCTACTTGGGCGCCGTTCGTGCCATTCCTAACTACAACGTTATGGGCATGGCCAAAGCCAGCCTTGAAGCCGGCATCCGCTTCACCGCCGCCTGCCTGGGCAAAGAAGGCATCCGCTGCAACGGCATCTCCGCAGGCCCGATCAAAACCCTGGCCGCTTCCGGCATCGCCGATTTAAGCAAACTCTTGGGCCACGTCGCTTCCCACAACCCATTGGGCCGCAACGTTACCACTGAAGAAGTCGGCAATACAGCCGCCTTCCTGCTGTCCGACCTCGCTTCCGGCATCACCGGCGAGATTACATACGTTGACGGCGGTTACAGCATCAACGCGCTGAACGACGAAGAGAACTAAACAGTTTTCACTCCAAACGCACTTTCATGATGAAAGTGCGTTTTTTATGGCCGTTACATTATGGTTTGAATAACTGCATGACAAAAAAGGCCGTCTGAAAGTCAAATACGAATTCGAAACATTATCTTTACAGGCTTTCAATGATTATGTTTTCAGCATTATTATATTATCATTCTACCTCAATTTGAAATTCCGATAGAGCATTGATTCTAAAGATAACATTCATGTTATCTGATACTTAGCTACTGATAAAAAGTGGTGTAAAAAAGTAACAGAAAAAATTCAGACGGCCTGTTTTTCATACAGAAGGCATAGAAGCAGGGCATTTTTGGCATAAAATACAAAATTTAACATTATTGAATTTTTCTTAACTAATAAAGCGTTAAGATGCCTGCCGATTAATTGAATCACATCTGATTTTGACTCAAACACATACAGGAGATTAATTATGTCAATCGCTTCAGAATTTAAAGAATTTATTATGCGTGGCAACGTGATCGACCTCGCAGTCGGTATGGTTGTCGGTACAGCATTCAGCGGCATCGTCAAATCATTGGTTGACGACGTAATCATGCCCCCTATCGGCCTATTGATCGGCGGCGTTGATTTCTCCAACCTGTTCATTACATTGAAAGACGGCGCACAAGCCGCTCCTGCAGAAGGTTACGCCAACTTGGCAGCCGCCCAAGCAGCCGGTGCCGTTACCCTGAATATCGGTCTGTTCATCAACACCGTGATCAGCTTCCTGATCATCGCCGCTGCCATCTTCTGCGTGGTTAAAGCCATCAACTCTGTGAAAAAAGCCGAAGCTCCTGCTGAAGAAGCACCAGCAGAGCCTAGCGAAGAAGTTCTGTTGTTGCGCGAAATCCGTGACTCTCTGAACAAAAACTAATCACAATACCTAAACATACACACACAAACCAAGGCCGTCTGAAACCATTTCAGACGGCTTTTCTCATACCAATTTTCATTAAGCCCTTCCTATTGAAAAAACCATGCCTTCCCTTTCTCAGCAATCTATCCTGCTTTTTCAACCATGAAGCAATGCTCATGGTAAACACAAAGAAAATAAGAGCAGCATAACTCCTTGCCAATAAAAAAGCCCGATGCGTTCAACATCGGGCTTTTAACTGGAAAACCAATCTTAATCTTTGCGTGTTTCCACCAAAATCATTTCGACTGCTACGTCTTCCACTTCTACTTTAGGCACATCCGAACGGCGTGTTTTGGCAACAGGTTCAGGTTGTGGCTGCGCAGCAAAAGCGGCAACAGCTTGCGGATCGGTTTCAACGAAGATCAAATCGCCCAAACCTTCCGGCAAAACGATTGCGACAGGCGCTGCTTCAGCTACGGCTTCAGTTTGTGTGGCAACAGTTTCGGCTGGTGCTTCAACCGGTGCAACAGTAGCCGTTGCATTCGGAGACAATACCGCAGAAATGGCTTCTTTGACATTGTTGACCGCAGATGCAAGCAGGGCTTGTTCGGCATCGGCTCCTTCAGTTTGCGCTACGGCAGGCTCGTCTTCGCTTTCAATTGCAAATACGAATGGCTCTGCGCTGGTAACTTCAGGCTCGGATACCACAATCACCAGCGGCTCGGCTTGATCGCTTTCAGAAGACAATGTCGCATTTGCAGCTTCAACCGTTTCATTCAAACCCAAAACATGCGCTACGGCAAAGAGGACTTTGTCGGCGGTGTCGGTAATGTTCAGGTATTGCTCGATTTTTGCTGAAGACGGAATATTGCGTTTTTTGCTGTTGGAACGGCGGTCGTTGCGATTGTTGCGCTGACGGTTGTTGCGGTCGCGTCCTTGACGGCCGTTGTTTTTCACACCCTCTTCGCTGCGGGCGTTGTCGTCCGCTTCAACTTGCGCCTGTTCGCCATCGGCTTGAACGTTCACGTCCTCAACACGGTTTTCCGCAGATTGATTACGGTTGCGCTCGTTGCGACTGTTGTTGCGGCGGCGTTTATTGCCGTTTTGTTCCGCTTGGTTTTCAGACGGCATCTCAGCCAGTGCAGCCACTTCTTGAACGTTTACATCTTCAACTACTTCCTCAACACGGTTGCGCTCGTTGTTGCGCTCATCGCGGCGGTTGTTGTTACGGTTGCGGTTGCGGCGGGTGTCTTTACGCTCGTCGTTACGGCTTTCGCTTGATTTGCTTTCTTCAAACTTGCTGTCGGCAGCTTCGGCATTCACTTCGCGCACTTCGACTTTGCTGCCGTCGTTTTTGTTGTTGCGGCGTGGATTTTGACGGCGGCTGTTTGAACGGCGGTTGCTGTTTTGGCTGCGGTTGGTTGTAGTGCGTTTTTCGGCAGGCTCTTGAGCAACTGCGGCAGGTGCAGGCTCGCCGCCGAAAATGCGTTTCAACCAAGCTTTGAAGCTGTCCCACCAAGAGGCTTTTTTCTCAGGGGCGACAGTTGGTGCAGGCTGGGTATGGCGTACGCCTTTGACAGCTGGCTCAGGACGGGAAGCTTTGGCTTTTTCGCTGCCGAAAGGTTTGGCAGATTCGTCTTCTTCCGGCTCGGCGACGCGTTTGTAGCTCGGTTCGCCGTCTTCTTCTACGTCATCGATGCGGATGCGGTTGATTTCGTAGTGCGGATTTTCCAAGTGAATGTTTGGAATCAGGACGACGTTCACATCCAAGCGCTCTTCCATCGCAAACAGCTCGGCGCGTTTTTCGTTCAACAGGAAGGTGGCAACATCGACAGGCACTTGTGCGTGTACTTCGCCAGTGTTGTCTTTCATTGCTTCTTCTTGAATGATGCGCAAAACGTGCAGGGCGGTGGATTCGATGCCGCGGATGACGCCGGTACCGGCACAGCGCGGACACGCAACATGGCTGCTTTCGCCCAGAGCCGGTTTCAAACGTTGGCGGCTCAATTCCAAAAGACCGAAACGCGAAAGTTTGCCCATTTGCACGCGGGCACGGTCTTTTTTGAGCGCGTCGCGCAGTACGTTTTCAACATCGCGTTGGTGTTTCGGATTTTCCATGTCGATGAAGTCGATGACGACCAAACCGCCCAAGTCGCGCAGGCGCATTTGACGGGCAACCTCTTCGGCAGCTTCCATATTGGTTTTGAACGCGGTGTCTTCAATATCCGAGCCGCGTGTGGCACGCGCAGAGTTGACGTCGATGGAAACCAAGGCTTCGGTGTGGTCGATCACAATCGCGCCGCCGGAAGGCAGGCTGACGCTGCGTGAGAATGCACTTTCGATTTGGTGTTCGATTTGGAAGCGGGAGAACAGCGGCGTGTGGTCTTGATAGAGTTTCAGACGGCCTACATTGCTCGGCATGACATAGCTCATGAACTCGGCAACTTGGTCGTAAACTTCTTGATTATCCACCAGAATCTCGCCGATGTCGGGACGGAAATAGTCACGAATCGCACGAATCAGCAGCGAGCTTTCCATAAAGAGCAGGTAAGGGTCATGGTGTGCTTTGCCTGCTTCTTCAATGGCTTGCCAGAGTTGCTTGAGGTAGTTTAAGTCCCATTCCAACTCTTCCGCGCTGCGGCCGATGCCGGCAGTACGAGCAATGATGCTCATGCCGTTCGGAATGTCGAGTTCGGCCATGGCGGCTTTCAACTCTTGGCGCTCTTCGCCTTCGATACGGCGGGATACGCCGCCGCCGCGCGGATTGTTCGGCATCAATACCAAATAGCGGCCGGCCAGGCTGATGAAGGTGGTCAGTGCCGCGCCTTTGTTGCCGCGCTCATCTTTTTCGACTTGAACGATGACTTCCATGCCTTCTTTGAGCACGTCTTGAATACGCGCCCTGCCGCCTTCGTAATCGCGGAAATACGAACGCGATACTTCCTTAAACGGCAAAAAGCCGTGGCGGTCGGTTCCGTAATCGACGAAACACGCTTCCAGCGACGGCTCGATGCGGGTAATGATACCTTTGTAGATATTGCCTTTACGCTGTTCTTTGCCCAGCGTTTCGATGTCCAAGTCCAAAAGGTTTTGGCCATCGACAATGGCAACGCGCAGCTCTTCGGCCTGCGTTGCGTTGAATAACATTCTTTTCATAGTCACCTCGTGAACAGCGGCCGTTTGATTTGTGAATATCTTTTTCAGACGGCCTGTCTGTCCGGTTGGCACTCTTCAAAGGCAAGATGGGAAAATCCCCGTGTAACCAGTATTTGATTTGAAATCCGCAAGGTTGCATGCTTGAGCTCAAGCCATGTGCGGACGGATTCGGATAAAGAAGGAAATAAAGAACAATGCGGCGGAAAGGTTGATGGTTCCGCTGCCGTCCGAATGCTGATGTTTCGGACAAAATAAGGCAGCCTACATCTTCTTATTATCGTAGCGCCGGTAATTTCGGACGGTGCTGCGCGGACTGCGTCTTACGCCCGGCCGGACGGCAGGTTCAATTCAAACTTAATTACGGGATTGCGTTTGCCGGCTTTGAACAAACACAAGGAAATGCTTTGCGGAGTGCGTTTTTAATATAAAATCTCGTTTTAACAATAAATCCGTTTCAGACGGCCTGCGATGGCAGGTTCGAGTCCCGAAACGGACGTTTGGGATTATAGAGAAAATGCACGCAATACGCAAAGATTCAGTCAGCCTGATTGCCGTTGCCGAACACGAGGAAGGCCAACGCCTTGATAACTATCTGATAAAAATCCTCAAAGGCGTCCCGAAAAGCCATATCCACCGCATTATCCGCGCCGGCGAAGTGCGGCTGAACAAAAAACGCTGTAAACCCGACAACCGCATTCAGGCAGGCGATACCGTCCGCATTCCGCCGATACGTATCGCCGAAAAACAAAGGCCGTCTGAAAGCCAGGCCGCGCCTGCGCGCGAGTTTGACATCGTTTACGAAGACGATGCGCTTTTGGTCATCAACAAACCATCCGGCGTTGCCGTCCACGGCGGCAGCGGCGTGAGCTTCGGCGTCATCGAACAAATCCGCCGCGCTCGTCCCGAAGCACGTTATCTCGAACTCGTCCACCGCCTCGACAAAGACACCAGCGGCCTTTTGATGATTGCCAAAAAACGCAGCGCCTTGGTGAAACTGCACGAAGCCATCCGCAACGACCATCCGAAAAAAATCTATCTCGCGCTGGGTGTCGGCAGGCTGCCGAACGACCGCTTCCACGTCAAGCTCCCCCTGTTCAAATACACCGGCGCACAAGGCGAAAAAATGGTGCGCGTCAGCGAAGACGGCCAATCCGCCCACACCATCTTCCGCGTGTTAAACCGTTTTTCAGACGGCCTTTTGCACCAAGTCGGCCTATCCGACCTGACCTTTGTCGAAGCCACCCTGAAAACCGGCCGCACCCACCAAATCCGCGTCCATCTGCAATCGCAAGACTGCCCCATTGCCGGCGACGAACGCTACGGCGACTATCAAGCCAACAAACGCCTGCAAAAACTCGGTTTGAAAAGAATGTTCCTGCACGCTTCCGAGCTGCATCTCGCCCATCCGCTGACCGGAGAGAAACTGATCCTGGAAGCCCCCCTGCCGCAAGAATTGGCACAATTTGTTTTAATGCTGGAAAATCAGGAAAAGGCCGTCTGAAAGGAAACCCATGAAACCCAAACTCATTATTTTCGACTGGGACGGCACACTTGCCGACACCACCAACCCCATCATCCACACCTTTCAGCAAAGCTTTGCCGATTGCGGCCTGCCCGTTCCCGAAGCCGACCAAATCCGCCCGCTCATCGGATACAGCCTCTCCGGCATCATCCGCCGCCTTGCCCACAACGTCAGCGAACACGTTCAGGAAACCCTGATTGAGACCTATGCCGCGCACTACCTCAATCCCAACAACCGCAACATGACCCTGTTTCCCGAAGCCCTGCCCTGCCTGCAACGCTTGAAACAACAAGGCTATTGGCTTGCCATCGCCACCGGCAAAGGCCGAAGCGGCTTGGACAAAGCCATCGCACAAACCGACACTCAAGACTTTTGGCTGGAAACCGCCTGCGCCAGCGAATATCCGTCCAAACCCGCGCCCGATATGGTACTTGCCCTCTGTGACCGACTGGGTATTGAACCGGAAGAGGCCGTCGTCGTCGGTGACACCACCCACGACCTAGAAATGGCCGCCAACGCCAAAATCCGCGCCATCGCCGTCACCACCGGCGCACATACTGCCAAACAGCTTTCCTCCATGCCCCATGTTGCCATGCTCAATAGCTTGGCCGAGTTGCCTGATGTATTGGAAACCTTATAAAAGGCTATGCAACATCTATATTAAAGGCCGTCTGAAACCTACTTTCAGACGGCCTTTAATTTGTTTTATCGATCTGAGCGCACCCTGACAAATGTTGCAAATTTCGGCGTTCCCTTTTGCGTAAAACCACGATAACGGTAAGTAATCAGCGCACCGATTTTCGGCGGATGGTCGCGGTCTTTATCCTTAAAACCGCTGCCGATACGAAACTCGCCATATTGGTTTTTGCATCCTACCGCACCCAAACGCCCGACATTGCGCCCTTTGCCCTCATAATGACGCGTTACCGTACATTCATCATCATATTCACTTTTCAGCTTCAACAGCTGCCCATTTCTACCGCTTGCATAACGGGCTTCAGGTTGACGCAGCATCACCCCTTCCCCACCCAGCGCTTCAACTTGTTTCAAAAAATCCAAAGCATGCTGTTTGTCACGCACCTTGACTTGCGGAATAACCGTAAACCGTGCCGACGGGTGTGATTTCAGCCATTTCGAAGCCGTTTCCAGACGCTGATACAGATTACCCTGCGCCTGTGGCACATCAAAAACATGCAAGCGGATGCCGTCCCAAGTTCCCGAGGCAGAACGCACCGTCGCGGAAATTTGCTCAAACCGCCCTCGTCCGCTGTACAACTCACCATCCATCGGAAACGGCGGAAAACCTGCTGTAAAACCTTTGGGTGGTGTAAACGCATAGCCCTGACGACTGACCAGCTGCCTGCCGTCCCAATACGCGCGTACGCCATCCAACTTTTCACTCATGGCCCAACCGGCAATATCTTGATTTTTATATTCCTGAGCCAACAACAAATCTGCACCAAACGCCGCAGAGATGAAAGAAGCCGCAAAAATCGGTATCATGGTTCGCATTACATTATTCATAAGACACTTTTCCAGACTTGCTTTTTATTATATGTGCATAATAACAAAAGACCGTCTGAAACGTAAACAACATTAAATAAGCCTTTCCTAGGAACACCCATGGCACTCCAATTTGAAATCAACGCCGTTACCCCTTTCCGTCAAAACTGCACGCTGATTTGGGATGACGAAACCAAAGAAGCCGTTTTGACCGATGTCGGCGGCGACGTACCCTATTTATTGCAACAAATCAAAAACAAAGGCCTCAAGCTGACCGCCATTTGGCTGACCCACGGCCATCTTGACCACGCAGGCGGCGTGGTTGAACTTTTGAAAACCTGCGACGTACCCGTTCTCGGCCCGCACAAAGACGACGAATTCCTGCTCCAAGCCCTTCCGCAAACGACGGCGCAATACGGCTTCCCTGTTTCTCCGTCATTCACGCCGACATGCTGGCTGGAAGAAGGGGAAACGCTCAAGGTCGGCAATCACAGCTTCCAAGTCCTCCACATTCCCGGCCACACTCCCGGCCAAGTCGTTTTTTACAACGCCGAAAATGAACTTTTAGTCGCAGGCGATGTTTTATTTTATGAGACTGTCGGTCGCACAGATTTTCCACGCGGCAATCATGATGACCTCATAAACAATATCTGCGCTAAACTATTAACCCTGCCCGAAACCACGCAAGTTATAGCCGGACACGGCCGTATGACCAGTATCGGGCATGAGAAAAGGTACAATCCATTTCTGGTTCGCTAATATGAATGTTGTATAAAGCCAACATTTTGGCATACTCAGATTATGCGCATAAAAGAAAACTGGCATACAATTTGCAGGGATAACACCCGAAAGATTAAGTACCTAATCTCCGGCAAATGCCAAAATGAACTAAAGCACAAAGATAACAAGGTATTACGCAATACAACCTGATTTATCGAAAACCGGACATCTCTAAACCCCAAGCCTTACTCGAAGTGAAATTGTTACAAAGTGACAATAAATGTCAGTCAGGCCGTCTGAACGGTTCTGCCGATTCAGGCGGATACAACGGAGATGAGGCGCAATGCCCTGCCGGAATGTGCCGATGTTCTGTTTGTCAAACCGTCGGGTACATCTTTAAGAAGCACAACATTATTTGGGTAAACCGGCAAACTCGCTGCCGGCACTAACAGGCCGTCTGAAAAGTTCGGCCGGTAAAATCAATAAAAGGATTATCAAATGAAAAAAATCGCAAAAGTAGGCTTCGTCCTGCTGGCTACCGGCCTGCTGGCCGCCTGTGCTACTAAGAGCAAAATCACTCCTGAAGGCACTACAGACGAGCCACGCTTCCCTAAACCTTACTCCCTGACCTTCAACAAAGACCGCGGTACATTCCCGACTTTTGACGAGCTGGATCAAATGCGTCCTGGTCTGACCAAAGACGACATCTACAAAATCCTCGGCCGTCCTCACTACGACGAAGGCATGGTTGGCGTGCGTGAATGGGACTACCTGTTCCACTTCTACACCCCGGGCGTAGGCGTTGACCCTGAAAACACTTCCGGCGTTGAAGGCATCACTACTTGCCAATACAAAGTGATCTACGACAAAGACAAATTTGCACGCAGCTTCTTCTGGAATCCAGTATTCCCTAAAGATGCCGTATGTCCTCCTCCAGCACCTACACCTAAACAAGAGCCTCAAGTGATCATCCGCGAGATCATTAAAGAAGCTCCTAACCGCATCCGTCAATAAGGACAAATTTGAAACGGATCCTATTGGGTATAGCCTTGGCAGCAGGTCTGAATTCTTTGGCCGCTGCCGATGCTGTCAGCGACTATATCCAGCGTAAAAAAGTTGTGGTCAATACAGCTAAGGCGGAGCTTTGCTTTGCCGACGACGGTCAGTGCCATCCGGTACTGATTGGCAAGACCACGCCGAAAGGCAAATTCAATATGACGCCGATGATGACCAGCAAACCGGGTTACGGTGGCGAGGTTATCGGCTTCAAAGAAGAAAATGACTTTCTGTTTGCGTTACACAGGGTATGGACGCTCAAGCCACAGGAAAGACGCATGGAACGCATCGTCTCCCCTCATGTGGCCGACCGCATCATAACCAATGGTTGTATCAACGTACAAAATAATGTGTACGAAAAACTGCGTCAGTATTTCATTTTAGAAGTCATCTGATGTAGGCTTTAGTTTGAATAAAGGCCGTCTGAAATTTCATCTTTCAGACGGCCTTTTCTTTTTATTCGTAAAACCTTTATGACTGGCTATACTGATACAGTCTTGATGGCACGGCAACTTCGTTGAGGCTGCTGATTCAGAAAAAGAAAACTCTATCAACCTAACGCGTATCTAAAAAAAGCTGCCTAAAAGTTCAGGCAGCCTTTATTGTTTATAAACAAATAATATGTTAACCTATTGTTATCGAATAGATTTAATTATTCGTAATATCATTTCACCAAGCAAAAAGGACTCTATCTTATGAACCGTCGTCAATTTATCGGCAGCGCCGCTGCTGTTTCCCTTACCGCCGCCGCTTCTTTTGCCCGTGCTCACGACCATGCAGGCCATGCACACCACGCCGGTCATGCCGGTCACGCGCATTCTGCACCGCGCGCCTACGAAGCTGCGCGCAAAGCGGCCGCACATTGCGTTGAAGCCGGTCAAATCTGCTTGGCGCACTGCATTGCCCTGTTGAGCGCAGGCGATACCTCCATGAAAGACTGCGCAGCCGGCGTCAATCAAATGCTGGCACTGTGCGGCACCTTGCAAAACCTCGCTGCCCAAAATTCACGCCTGACCCCATCTTTGGCAAAAGTGTGCATCGAAGCCTGCAAACAATGTGCTGCCGCCTGCAAAGAACACGCCGGCCACCACGCTGAATGCAAAGCCTGCTACGAATCTTGCTTGGCTTGCATTAAAGAATGCGAAAAAATTGCCGCTTAAGCACTATTGAAAAAAGGCCGTCTGAAATTCAGACGGCCTTTTATTTTGCTATTTTGTTTACGCTATTCGGCTGCAAGCTCTTGCTCATCCAGCAGTTTTTTCCGAACAATCGCAGGGTTGCCCGCAGCCACGCAATAAGGCGGCACATCTTTGGTAACCACCGAACCTGCACCAATTACCGCGCCCTTACCGATGGTAACGCCGCCCATGATAATCGCACGCCGGCCAATCCAAACATCATCTTCAATCACAATCGGGCTGATATCTGTATAACCTTCGAAGCGGCGGGTTTCAGGGTTGAATTTGTGGTTGGTCGAATAAAACAGGCATTCCGGCCCCATCATCACGTTCTTGCCGAGGGTCAAACCGCGGCAGATTTCGCAATTTACGCCGATACCCGAATTGTCGCCGACTACCGTATCCGGAAAGACGTATCCGCCTTTTTCAATATTGACGTTTTTACCGATGTTTGGAGAAATACACGCAGCCAAAGCAACACGGAATTTTTGCGCAATTCTGCCGAATGGTTTGCAATAAGACGGGGGCAACACTCCTCCCAAAACACGCAAAATGCACGTCAATATCTTTTTCCACATTGATTCCGTCTCCTGTTCGTACAAGCGTAAATATTATTCAGACTATTATTCTTCTTAAAGTTTCACATCTAGAGGAGGTTTTACATCCTCTTTTCAGTTAGATTACAATCTGACCGCATAATATGCAGTTCGAGACTCTATTCTAAACTGTTCTCGTCTGTTGCGAAACTGCCCTGCATACAAAATATCCTCTTGACGAAACAGCCAAAAATAGCGAAAATTCCATGCTTAACTGAAGTACAGGCAAAACCCCTGTGCCCGCTTAATCGAAAGGAAATAAAATGAAACAAGGTATTCACCCGAACTACCACGAAATCAACGTTACCTGCTCTTGCGGCAACAAATTCGTGACCAAATCCGCAATGGAAAAAGACAGCTTCAACGTTGAGGTTTGCTCTCTGTGCCACCCTTTCTACACCGGTACTCAAAAAATCGTCGACACTACCGGTCGCGTGGACAAATTCAACAACAAATTCGGCAACCTGTTCAAACGCTAATTGCCGCTTTGTCAAAAAGACTGCTTCGTGCAGTCTTTTTTGCATTCAGGCCGTCTGAAATATTTCTGTCAGACGGCCTGAGCTTTTTGTCGTCAACCGAATACCATATCATTCCAAACACCCGATAAAAACGAGCCGTAAGCATTGTTTTACAAAGCCCTCCAGTCCGGCATATCGCGCAAACCCGTCAAACCCTGTACCATTGCTATTCAAATCAACCGTTTTTTGACCTTCCATGCTGACTTACACACCGCCCGATCCGCGCCGCCCCCAAAAAACCCATGAAAAACCATGGCTTCTGCTGCTGATGGCCTTTGCCTGGCTGTGGCCGGGCGTGTTCTCGCATGACTTGTGGAACCCTGCCGAACCCTCCCTCTTTACCGCCTCCGAATCCATGAAAAACGGCGGCAGCCTGTTAATTGCACAAATCTTCGGCCAACCCGATTTCACCATCTCCCCTGCTTTTTTATGGGCGGCAACCGCATTCCAAACCCTGTTTTCACCTTGGGCAGCCGATGCCTATGATGCCGCGCGTTTTGCCGGCGTGGTATTCACCGCCATCGGACTGACCGCCTGCGGTTTTGCCGGTTTCAACTTTCTCGGCAGACACCATGGCCGCAGTGTTGTCTTAATCCTTATCGGCAGCATCGGTTTACTGCCCATCGCCCACTTCCTCAATCCCATGTCGGCCGTCTTTGCTGCATTTGGATTGATTCTGTGCGGCTTCTCACTGGCACGCCGCCGCGTCATTATTGCCATTTTGCTGTTGTGCGGCGGCTGGGTTTTACTCTCCCTCTCCTCAGGCTATCTGCTGACCGCAGCCATGATTTTTTTGGCACTTGCCCTGTCGTTCCATTCCACTTGGCAAAGCAAACGCTATCTGCTGACTCTGATTGGCACCATCGTCGTTTCCCTGCCCCTGCTGATTCTGTATCCGCTGGTTTTATCCAAAACCAATCCCGAATGGTTTGATATTTGGTTCAACCATTATTCCTTAGGCGTATTCGGCGGTTTCCATCAGATTCAGACGGCCTTCAACCTGCCCTATTATCTGAAAAACCTGCTGTGGTTTGCCCTGCCTGCTTGGCCGCTGGCGGCATGGACGCTCAGCCGCACGCGTATCCACGATAAAAACTGGGGCATTCTGAGCCTGTCGTGGCTGATTATCATGACAGCCCTACTCGCCATCAATCCGCAACGCCTGCAAGACAACCTCGTTTGGCTGTTGCCGCCACTCGCCCTACTCGGCGCGGCACAACTGGACGGCCTGCGTCGCGGTGCAGTGGCATTTATCAACTGGTTCGGCATCATGGCATTCGGTTTCATTGCCGTCTTCCTGTGGCTGGGCTTCTTCGCCATGAACTACGGCTGGCCCGCCAAACTAGCCGAACGCGCCGCCTATTTTAGCCCGTATTACATCCCCGACATCGACCCGATTCCGATGGCCGTCGCCCTGCTGTTTACCCCGTTATGGCTCTGGGCGATTACGCGTAAAAACATCCGCGGCCGCCAAGCCGTAACCAACTGGGCGGCCGGCGTTACCTTGGCTTGGGCTTTACTGATGACCCTGTTTTTACCGTGGCTCAACGCCGCCAAAAGCCATGCGCCGGTGGTTCACCAAATGGAAGCCGCGCTTTCTTCCGAATTGAAACAGCAGCTTTCAGACGGCCTCGAATGTATCAGCATCGACGGCCAAGACCAGCGCACACGAATCGCGTGGACACAATACAGCCATATTAAAACCACGACCAACAACCCGTCCTGCCGCTACCGCCTCATCCGCCAAGCCGCCAACATCGGCGCACCTTCGGGCTGGCAAACCTTGTGGCAAGGCGCAAGACCGCGCAACAAAGCCGAGACTTTCCTATTGCTGGAAAAAACTGCAGCGCAGTAAGCCATACCAGCCTCAAAACTGAATATTCCCACCCCAACAAAGGCCGTCTGAAAGAACTTTTATCCTTTCAGACGGCCTTTGACTCACTTTAACACCGCTTCCCGTACAATGGCCCTTTTCCCTTATCTGCCTAAAAACATGAAACCCAACCGCCTTTTGCCCCTCGTCCTCTTATTGACCGCCCTCTCCGCCCATGCCAAAGATTTCATTATCTACGACCGCATGGACTATGTCGGCAAACCCGACCTGACTGCCGACAAACTCTCCAAAGTGTTCTTGGTTTACGAAAGCGAGCTGGTCAAACCCGATCCGACGGGCAAACGCAAACACGGAGTACTTAACGAAGCGCGTATCCGCGAATTGGCCAAACAATCGCGCCGCGAAGGCTACCGCACCATTTCTACCGACATCGAAAGCTGGTTTGCCGAAAAATACGGCCAGCTGCTGACGCCCGACGAATTGAGAACTGACTTCGCGCGGATGTACCAAATCTTCAGAGAAGAAAACCCGCGCGCCGTCATCAGCAACTACGGCATGCCCTCCGAACACCTGCACGGCATCCGACACTACCGTCCCAACGTTGACAACGAAGCCATCTTGACAAAATGGCGGCAAGTCAGCAAACGCCGTGCGCCCACCGCCGCTATCAGCGACTATGCCAATCCTGTGTTCTACATCACTTCCCCCGATTTGGTGCAATGGGAAAAAGACGTGAAAACCGCCGTTGACGACATCCACCAACGCTTTCCCAACAAAAAAATCATCGGCTACATTTGGCCGCAATATTATTCGGCCACCAACAGCCCTTATTTCAAACAGTTCATCGACCCCGTCCGCTGGCGCAAAATGCTCGAAATCAGCAAAAAATACACCGACGGCGTGATTATCTGGTCGGACAAGCGCGATGAAAACAACCAAATCGTGCGTTGGAACGATCCGCGCATCCAAGCCACGATGAAAGCGACTCAAGCCTTCATCAATGCCAATGCCAAAGAAATCAAGGTAGAAGGTTTGCAGAAATATTAAAAACAAGGCGGGCATGTTTGCCCGCCTCTTTATAATATGCAGTTAATTCCTAATAGTATTCATAAAGCTGTTAGGCATACTGGTCAAAAATCGTTAAAGAAAGGTCAGTAAAAATGAGAAAACTATCAATATCATCAGATGAGGGATTGGTTCCAATAAGAACAATTCAACAATTCGCTGAAGATGTAGGGGTCGTTTTTCCTGTTTCATATGTATCACTTCTTGGCAAACATGATCATTTATACCCTAAAGAAAATATTTTCAATTTTATCAATCAATACGGTGAAAATGATGAAAGGGACATTTCATTTTTAGGGTATAAGCAAAATTTAGGCTATGAGGATATTTATAGCTATTCATGTATCGATGATGAATATGGATATGCAAAAAAAGTGATTGCTTTTGGGATTTCAGCTAATGGAGATTATATCTGTTTTGATTACAGAAAATGCAATGAAAATCCATTTATCATTCTGATGTATCATGATGATTTTTATGAAGATGAGAATGGAGATACGAAAATGGTAACTAGCCATATTGCAGATAGTTTTGATGCCTTTTGGGATATGCTATATGAACTTTCAGATTAAATGTGTAGGTTGAGTTGAAAACCCAACTAAATTAAAAAAAATTGTCTGACATCAGCAAGCCGTAGCCCATATGAAACCTAAACTCAACAGGTAGGATGTGTGCGGAACGCACGTATTCGCTTCTCAAGGTTTGAGCTGAGAGGCTGTCTAAAGACAGGAAAACCGTTTCAGACGGCCTTTGTTTAACACAACCGATCCAGCGCGGGCCATAAAGTGCAGTTGTCCCAAAGGGTATATTGATAGGCAAATACAAAAAGGAGGTAAAGTCAATTTTACTACCTTTAAACATTTTCAATTTGGAGTATTGCCATGATAATTAATTATCAAGAAGCAAAGAAAATCGCAGTATCTTTTTTAAGTCAAATAGAGCAAGAAATGGGAATTTCATTGTTAATAGTTGAATCTCATGTACGAGAAAATGATGATGGATGGTTTTTCCCATATCAGTCAAAAGAATATTTAGAAACAATGGATATAAATAAATCTATTATTGGAAATTGGCCTATATTTGTTTCTAAAAATGGAGGAGTTCCTTCTATTCGTTGATTTTAGCCCATTAGCTAAGTCCGTATCCTACTAAATTTGAAACTATATGGATGGAAACAGACTCATAACGGGGAAATGTATGGACCAACAGGACGCTTTAGGCATAGAGCAAAATAATGAGATTAAAGAAATATCCTTATAACTCTATAAGAGAGTTATAAGGATATTTAATAAAAACCTATCAAAAATATATTATTCTACAAGAGAGAGAGAGGAAAGGAAATTTATCGATGTTTTATTCTTTCTTTTCACAAATAATTCAATATAGATATTAGATTAGCTGTTTCCTGTCTAAGCTCCCCCCAAAAAAGTATTGATATTTGATGATAAAAATATTTTTAATTAGATTTGATTCAGTTGTTTTTTGTATTTCTATACAAAATATACCTACACAGCCGCCTGTATGTTTGACACAACATGCGACAAAACGACCGTACCACCAACGCTTCTGCATTCTTTCACACGTTTTTACCCGTTATTCCTACGCGCAGGCCGTCTGAAAATTGCCCGAATATCCAATACCCTTTACAATACACGTAATTAAAATACATTTTTTGATACCCCCTCTCCTGCATGAGTTCCACACCCTTCATCGAAATGAAAGACGTTGCCTTCGCATATGGTGACCGTCCTATTCTAAACAACATCAACTTCAGCATTCCACAAGGCAATTTCGCCGCCGTAATGGGTGGTTCGGGCAGCGGTAAAACCACGCTGATGCGCCTGATTACGGGTCAAATTCACCCGCAATCGGGCAAAGTGCTGATTGAAGGGCGAGATTTGGCCGCATTTTCGGCGCAGGAGCTATACGAACACCGCCGCCGTATGGGCGTTTTGTTCCAACACGGCGCATTGTTCACCGACTTATCCGTCTTCGACAACATCGCCTTCCCCATGCGCGAGCTGACGGATTTGCCCGAAGCGGTCATCCGCGATTTGGTGGTGTTGAAACTGAATGCAGTCGGTTTGCGCGGTGTTGAAAACCTGATGCCTTCCGAGCTTTCCGGCGGTATGTCGCGTCGCGTCGCCCTCGCACGCACGATTGCGCTCGACCCTGAAATCATGTTGTATGACGAGCCTTTCACCGGCCTCGACCCGATTTCGCTGGGCGTTATCGCCCACCTCATCAGCCGTGCCAACAAAGCCCTGCGCTCAACCAGCGTGATGGTAACGCATGATATTGAAAGATCATTGGAAATTGTCGATCAAGTCATTTTCTTGGCACACGGCGAAATCATGTTCTCCGGCTCGCCCGAAGAAATGCGCGAACTCGACTCGCCTTGGGTGCGCCAGTTTGTCGGCGGCTTGGCAGACGGCCCCGTCGCCTACCGCTATCCGGCGCAAACGACTTTAAAACAAGACTTGCTGGGCTGATGTTCAGACGGCCTGAAACTTAAACAAGGCCGTCTGAAAACCATTTAACCAATCAACTGGAACCTATGAATTTTATCCGTTCCGTCGGGGCAAAAACCCTCGGCTTCATCCAATCGCTGGGCAGCATTACGCTGTTTTTCCTGCATATCCTGGCCAAATCAGGTACGGCGTTTACCCGTCCTCGCCTGAGCATCCGCCAGGTTTACTTTGCAGGCGTGTTGTCTGTCCTGATTGTTGCCGTGTCCGGCCTGTTTGTCGGTATGGTATTGGGCTTGCAAGGCTATACGCAGCTGGCAAAATTCAAATCCGCCGATATTTTGGGTTATATGGTTGCCGCTTCCCTGTTGCGCGAATTGGGTCCTGTATTAGCTGCCATTCTGTTTGCCAGCAGCGCGGGCGGTGCCATGACCAGCGAAATCGGCTTGATGAAAACCACCGAGCAGCTTGAAGCAATGAACGTGATGGCGGTCGACCCCGTGGCACGCGTAGTTGCGCCGCGCTTTTGGGCGGGCGTGTTTTCCATGCCTTTGCTGGCTTCGATTTTCAACGTTGCCGGTATTTACGGCGCGTATTTGGTCGGCGTCGAATGGCTGGGTTTGGACGGCGGTATTTTCTGGTCGCAAATGCAAAACAACATTACCTTCCATTACGACGTACTCAACGGCTTAATCAAATCCGCCGCTTTCGGCGTAGCCGTTACGCTGATCGCCGTACATCAGGGTTTCCACTGCGTACCGACCTCCGAAGGTATTTTGCGCGCCAGTACACGCACGGTAGTGTCTTCCGCCCTGACCATCCTCGCCGTCGACTTCATCTTGACCGCATGGATGTTTACCGACTAAAGGCCGTCTGAAACGACACTTAAAAAGAATGAAACAAGGACAATAGCACATGAAAAAAAATGCTTTGGAATTTTGGGTAGGACTGTTTGTCTTATTGGGCGCGGCCGCTATCGGTTTCCTCGCCTTCCGCGCCGCCGGCGGACAATCGTTCGGCAAATCATCACAAACCTACACCGTCTATGCCGATTTCAGCGACATCGGCGGCTTGAAAACCAACGCGCCGGTCAAATCCGCAGGCGTACTGGTGGGCCGTGTTGCCTCCATTCAGCTCGACCCTAAATCCTATCAGGCAAAAGTCGCCCTCAATCTGGACAGCCAATATCAGTTCAGCAGCGACGTTTCCGCACAAATCCTGACTTCAGGCCTGTTGGGCGAACAATACATCGGCCTGCAACAAGGCGGCGATACCGATTCTTTGGCAGCAGGCGACACCATTACCGTCACCAGCTCCGCCATGGTTTTGGAAAACCTTATCGGCAAATTCATGACCAGCTTTGCCGAAAAAAACGCAGACAGTGAATCTGCCGGTCAAAACAAACAATAAACACATATCAACCCAATATTCAGGACACTATCATGAAAAAAACTTCTTTTATCAGCGCATTGAGCATCGGCGTATTAAGCATCAGCATGGCATTTGCCGCACCTGCAGACGCAGTTAACCAAATCCGTGAAAACTCCGTTCAAGTGCTGAAAATCCTCAACAGCGGCGATGCCAACACCGCACGCCAAAAAGCCGAAGCCTACGCCATCCCTTACTTCGACTTCCAACGTATGACCGCGTTGGCCGTCGGCAACCCATGGCGCACTGCAACTGACGCACAAAAACAAGCATTGACCAAAGAGTTCCAAACCCTGCTGATCCGCACCTACTCCGGCACCATGCTGAAATTCAAAAACGCCAAGGTCAACATCAAAGACAACCCTGTCGTAAACAAAGGCGGTAAAGAAATCGTTGTCCGCGCCGAAATCAACGTTTCCGGCCAAAAACCGGTCAACATGGACTTCACCACCTACCAAAGCGGCAGCAAATACCGCGCATACAATGTCGCAGTCGAAGGCGCAAGCTTGGTTACCGTATACCGCAACCAATTCGGCGAAACCATCAAAGCCAAAGGCATCGACGGCCTGATTGCCGACTTGAAAGCCAAAAACGGCGGTAAATAATCCACCCACACACCATGCCGCCTGATGTTCAGACGGCATGGTGCCTTACATCATAAAGACACCATGCAAACAGAAATCCGCAACGGCACGCTCTACATCAGCGGCGACGTTACCGTCA
The DNA here is from genome assembly GCF_051958545.1 of Neisseria sp. P0009.S010. NCBI lineage: Bacteria > Pseudomonadati > Pseudomonadota > Betaproteobacteria > Neisseriales > Neisseriaceae > Neisseria > Neisseria sp. P0009.S010. The sequence continues at coordinate 6,928 of NZ_JBQCVH010000004.1, read as the reverse complement.
AAACCCTGACTGCCTCCGCCTTTGCGCGCTACGAACAACAATGCCGTCTGAAAGAAACAGACAGCATAGACTTCAGCCAAGTAGGCAAAGCAGATTCCGCCTGCGTTTCCCTGCTGCTCAACGCTCTGCGCCGGACAGACAAAAAACCGACCATTCAAAACATTCCCGATTCCGTCCGCGCACTGGCCGAACTTTACGAAATCAAAGACTGGTTGCAATCATGAAAAAAACCACCGCTTCCCTCTGCCTCATCATCAGCCTTGCCTCCGCTCCCGCACTTGCCGAACGCAATCCGGCCGACCCTTACGAAGGCTACAATCGCACCGTTTCCAAGTTCAACGACAAAGCAGACAAATACGTCCTTTCCCCTGTAGCACGCGGCTATCGCAAAGTAACGCCCAAACCGGTGCGTACCGGCGTGAGCAACTTCTTCAACAACCTGCGCGATGTTGTCAGCTTCGGCAGCAACGTGTTGCGCCTTGACATCAAACGCGCTAGCGAAGACCTCGTCCGCGTCGGCATCAACACCACCTTCGGCCTTGGCGGTTTAATCGACGTAGCCGGTGCAGGCGGCGTACCCAGCAATAAAAACACCCTCGGCGACACCTTCGCCTCATGGGGCTGGAAAAACAGCAACTACTTCGTCGTCCCCCTGCTCGGCCCGTCTACCGTACGCGATACCGTCGGCAACGCCATTACCACCGTCTATCCGGTTAAAAATGCCATCTTCCACACCAGCGCAGGACGCTGGGGTACAACCGGCCAGCAAGCCATCAACACCCGCGAAGAGCTCCTCGACCTGACCGACAGCCTCGAAGGCGCAGCCATCGACAAATACAGCTACACACGCGACCTTTACATGAAAGTCCGCAGCCAACAAACCGGCGGCACGCTCCCTCAAAGCGAAGACGACAACATCGACATTGATGACTTAGTGGACAGCAATGCCACTTCCGAACCGGTAGCACCCCCCCAATCTGCTCCGGCAGAAATCCCCGATACAGCCAATCCCCAAACCCTGTATCAAACACCATCAGAAAATCCCTGATTATTCCCAAAAATAAAGGCCGTCTGAAATTCAGACGGCCTTTATCCCCCAAAAGATAGCCAGTCCACCACCTTTGCTATATCATTCAACTATACAGAAACCAAGGAAAACACCATGTACGAAGTCAACCGCAGCGTCTTCCTGCTCATCCCCCTCGATCCTTTTTGGAACTGGCTGAAATCCCTGCCCGGCAATCACTTGGACGGCCTGACGCTTGAAGATATCCAAGCCGATGCCAATTCCTACCTCGTTCGCCCGTGCGAAACCGCCGACGAAGTATGGGACGAGATCGAAGCGCGTTTCGAAGATATTTTTGCTGCCGAATTGGCCGACTGGTGCGAAGACGAAAGCGAATGGCCTGATTTGGACGCCGACATTTTCAACGAATGGTTCGACATCCAACTCTCCACCGTGATTACCGACCTCGAACACGAACCAATCGCACGCGAAGAGTTCCAACCCATCAATCTCAACTGATGAAACTGACCGTCCGCAACTACCACCTCGACGGCTACGGCCACGTCAACAATGCGCGCTATCTCGAATTTCTCGAAGAAGCACGCTGGACGTTTTTCCAAGAGCATGACCTTCTGTCCGAACTCAAAGGCATCATGCTCATTGTTGCACGCGTTGATATCCGCTACCGCCGCCCATCGCTCGAAGGCGATGTTTTAACCTTCACAGGCCGTCTGAAAGACATCGGCACACGCCACATCATCCTCAGCCAAACCGCGACCCTGCCCAACGGCAAAGCCGCCATCGAAGCCGAAGTTACCCTTATGCCCGTCAGCAGCGAAAGCGGCCGCAGCATCAGCGTTCCCCAAACCTTAGCACACGCAATTCAAAACCTTACATCATGAAAAAAATACTCACACTCCTTGTCGTTGCCACGATCGGCGCACTTCTTGCCTTCGTCCTTATCCCCAGCAACAAAGCCGCCCCTGATTTTGCCCTGCCCGACCTGCAAGGCAAAATCATTACCAACTCCGATTTGAAAGACAAAGTTACCCTCATCAACTTCTGGTTTCCCTCCTGCCCCGGCTGCGTGAGCGAGATGCCTAAAATCATCAAAACCGCCCAAGACTATCAAGGCAAAAATTTCCAAGTCCTCGGCATTGCCCAGCCCATCGACCCTATCGAAAGCGTCCATCAGTACGTCAAAGAATACGGCCTGCCTTTCACCGTCATGTACGATGCCGACAAAACGGCCGCAAAAGCCTTTGGCACACAGGTTTACCCGACTTCCGTCCTGATCGACAAAAACGGTAATATCCTTAAAACCTACGTTGGCGAACCCAATTTCACCCAACTCTACCAAGAAATCGACCAAGCCCTCGCCCAATAAATCCAAGGCCGTCTGAAACCACATTTCAGACGGCCTAAAACCGAAATATCCTTTATAATAAGCAACATTTTATCCGTTCAGACACCAAGCTCCTCTATCAACAAAGGTCGTCTGAAACAACCGAATACCCATAAGAGAACACCATGAAATTCATCGACGAAGCAAAAATCGAAGTCGCCGCAGGCAAAGGCGGTAATGGCGCAACCAGTTTCCGCCGCGAAAAATTCGTACCCCGCGGCGGCCCTGACGGCGGCGACGGCGGCAAAGGCGGCAGCGTTTGGGCAGAAGCCGACGAAAACACCAACACCCTCGTCGAATACCGCTTCGTCAAACGCTACCAAGCCAAAAACGGCGAAAAAGGCCACGGCTCTGACCGCTACGGCGCAGGTGCGGACGACATCGTCCTCAAAATGCCCGTCGGCACCCTCATCCGCGACCTCGATACAGACGAAATCGTCGCCGACCTGACTTACCACGGCCAGCGCGTCTGCCTTGCCAAAGGCGGCAAAGGCGGCTTGGGCAACATCCACTTCAAATCCTCCGTCAACCGCGCGCCCAAACAATCCACTCCCGGCGAAGAAGGCGAAACCCGTTCCCTGCAACTCGAGCTTAAAGTCCTCGCCGACGTCGGCTTGTTAGGCATGCCCAACGCCGGCAAATCCACCCTGATTACCGCCGTATCCGCCGCACGTCCAAAAATCGCCAACTACCCCTTCACCACCCTGCATCCGAATTTAGGCGTCGTGCGCATCGACGAAAACCACAGCTTCGTCATGGCCGACATCCCCGGCCTGATTGAAGGCGCGGCAGAAGGCGCAGGCCTAGGCCACCGTTTCCTCAAACACTTATCGCGCACCGGCCTGCTGTTGCACGTCGTCGATTTGGCCCCCTTCGACGAAGCCGTCAACCCAGCAGAAGAAGCCCTCGCCATCATCAACGAATTACGCAAATACGACGAAGAACTCTACGGCAAACCGCGCTGGCTGGTGCTGAACAAACTCGACATGCTCGACGAAGAAGAAGCCCAAGCACGCACCGCCTCCTTCCTCGAAGCCATCGGCTGGGATTACCCCAAACCAGACGACCGCTTCCAATTCGACATGGAAACCCCGCGCCTCTTCCAAATCAGTGCTCTGACCCACCAAGGTACACAGGAGTTGGTACACCAAATCAACCAATACCTAACCGAGAAAAAACGCATCGAAGCCGAAAAAGCCGAAGCGGAGCAGGCAGCGGCAAAAGCCGAAATTGTGGCAAATCAGCCAAAAACGAATACTAACGTTTTACAGGCTGAATAAAGTTTCAGGTGGCATTTCTGCGTGAAATCCCACCCAAAAATAAAAACAAAGGAAAATTTGATGAATCCAGAAAATATATTTGTTTCTTCTTCAAACGACACACCTATGGTGCAACAGGATTTTGACGAATTGAAACAAGCCGTTGCCCTGCTGACCAGTCCGTCATTAACTGCCAAAATGACGGCAATAGTCGGTTCGCCTGTGGAGTACCTATTAGACAAGCTACCCAAAGGTGCGGCAGACAAAGTTAATCAAATTATTCAGACAGCATTGCATAAAGTATTCGATGCCAGTGCATCCACTATGAATAGTGAGAAAACTGAAGCCTCTACTAAAACTCATAAATTAATGGCAGGCGTAACGGGTGCGGTTGGTGGTTTTTTCGGCTTCACTGCTTTGGCAGCCGAGTTGCCAATTTCCACCGCCATTATGATGCGTTCCATTTTGGACGTAGCACGCAGTGAAGGTTTCAACATCAACGATTACCAAACCAAATTGGAATGTATTGCCGTCTTCGGTTTTACCGTCAATGAAGACAAAGATGATGACAGCGCTGAAAGCGGTTATTATGCCAGCCGTATCGCATTGAGCCAAATCATGAACGTAACCTCAAAAGAACTACTTGTTTTGACACAGGGTACAACTGCCAAAGTGATTGACACTTCGGCTATCGGCAAAGCATTAGCTCAAATCATTCAGGCTGTTGCCACACGTTTGGGCGTTCCGCTTACCGAAAAAGTGGCAGCGCAATTAGTTCCTGGCATCGGTGCAGTTGCAGGTGCAACCCTAAACGTCATGTTTACTGATTTTTATCAAGACATCGCTCGCGGACATTTTATTGTCAAACGCTTAGAAAGCAAATATGGCGAAAGCCATGTCCGCCAGCAGTTTAATCTGATTCGTCATCAAAATATATTATCATCACAATAACCTATTGAATATGCTAACCATCTACAACACCCTCACCCGCCAAAAAGAACCCTTCGCCCCCATCGACCCTAAAAACGTGCGTATGTACGTTTGCGGTATGACTGTTTACGACTACTGCCATTTAGGTCATGCCCGCGTGATGGTTGTGTTCGACATGATTGCCCGCTGGCTGCGCGAGTGCGGTTATCCGCTCACTTATGTGCGCAATATCACCGACATCGACGACAAAATCATCGCCCGCGCGGCTGAAAACGGCGAAACCATCGGCGAACTGACCGCGCGTTTCATTCAGGCTATGCACGAAGATGCCGATGCTTTGGGCGTATTGCGTCCAGATATTGAGCCGAAGGCGACGGAAAACATTCCGCAAATGATTGCCATGATTGAAACCCTGATTCAAAACGGCAAGGCATATCCTGCCGCAAACGGCGACGTTTACTACGCCGTGCGCGAGTTTTCCGCTTACGGACAATTGTCGGGCAAATCGTTGGACGACCTGCGTGCAGGCGAGCGTGTAGAAGTGGACGGTTTCAAACGCGATCCGCTTGATTTTGTATTGTGGAAAGCGGCCAAAGCAGGCGAACCTGCATGGGAAAGCCCTTGGGGTAACGGCCGTCCGGGTTGGCATATTGAATGCTCTGCCATGAGTGAAAACCTGTTCGGCGATACTTTCGATATTCACGGCGGCGGCGCGGACTTGCAGTTCCCGCACCATGAAAATGAAATCGCCCAAAGCGTCGGTGCCAGCGGTCATACCTGTGGCCACGACCACGCGCAAACCCATCACGGTCAAAGCATCGCCAGCCACGTCAAATACTGGCTGCACAATGGCTTTATCCGCGTGGATGGCGAAAAAATGTCCAAATCGTTGGGCAACTTCTTCACCATCCGCGAAGTGTTGAAACAATACGACCCTGAAGTCGTGCGTTTCTTCATCCTGCGCGCCCACTACCGCAGCCCGTTGAACTACTCCGACGCGCATTTGGACGACGCAAAAGGCGCACTGACCCGTCTGTACACCACGTTGAAAAACACTCCTGCGGCTGAGTTTGATTTATCTGAAAACGCCAACGACTACACCCGCCGCTTCTACGCCTCCATGAACGACGATTTCGGTACGGTCGAAGCGGTTGCCGTGTTGTTTGAGCTGGCAGGAGAAGTGAACAAAACCAATGATGCGCACCTCGCCGGCTGCCTGAAAGCTTTGGGTGGCATCATCGGCCTGCTGCAACGTGATCCGATTGAGTTTCTGCAAGGCGGCGCGGTTTCAGACGGCCTGTCCAACGAGGAAATCGACGATTTGATCGCCCGCCGCAAACAAGCGCGCGCGGATAAAAACTGGGCGGAATCCGACCGTATCCGCGACCTTCTGAACAAACACAAAATCATTCTGGAAGACAACGCCGGCGGTACAACTTGGCGCCGCGGCTAATTTGATTTGATATAAAAAGGTCGTCTGAAAACATTTTCAGACGACCTTTTTATATCTGGTTGAAAACCGTGATGTGTGTACTTAATCTTCTAACAGGTTCTTCTTGATGACCGCAGGATTCCCAGCAGCGACGCAATACGGCGGCACATCTTTAGTTACCACAGCCCCTGCGCCGATAACCGCTCCTTTGCCTACTCGGACACCGCCCATAATAATCGCGCGCCGTCCGATCCAAACATCATCCTCAATCACAATCGGAGACCTTTGCAAAAAAGCCCTTCCCCAACAGCCGAAACCTAAACACAGGTTTTCGGCTGTTTTTGTTTCGAATATCCACTGATTTTACCCAAATATCCCCTTAATTCCCCTTGGATACCTGATTAATCAGGCATCCGGGCCGCCTTTTAAGCAACAACAGGCACATTTAGCCTGTTAGCCGCTTTCAACAGGTTCAAACACATCGCCTTCAGATGGCTTTGCGCACTTACTTTGAGCAGACCGAAATAGGCTGCCTGGGCATAGCGGAATTTACGGTGCAGCGTACCGAAGCTTTGTTCGACCACATAACGGGTCTTCGACAAATGTCGGTTGCGTTTGGTTTGCGCTTCCGACAGCGGATGTTTGCGGTGGGCTTTGCGCATAATGCCGTCCTGTAGCCGATACTCTTCCAGATGTTGCCGGTTTTCCTCACTGTCATAGCCTTTGTCGGCATAGACGGTCGTACCTTTGGACAGTCCTTCCAGCAAAGGCAACAGGTGTTTGCATTCATGGGCATTGGCGGGGGTAAGGTGCAGTTTTTCGATATAGCCTTCCTCATCGGTGCGGGTATGTTGTTTGTAACCGAGTCTGTAGAGGCCGTTTTTCTTTATCCAACG